>CAZUKJ010000038.1:0-10878 GCA_964620855.1 uncultured Oscillospiraceae bacterium | reverse complement strand
ATCACTCCCACGGGATTTTAAGTCCCGGGCGTCTGCCTGTTCCGCCACACCGGCAAAGTGAAGCATTGTCATTTTACCATTGCACGGCCGCCGCGTCAAGCCGTCGCTGCCTTACATTTTTAACTCGTGGTTTGACAGATTTCACACCTCGTACTATAATATTTATAAACCAACAGCCACCAGTTTTTTGTCTGTCAAGAAAGGATGTGACCGTATGGCAAAGTTCTGCCACAACTGCGGTATGCAGCTTCAGGATGCCGACATGTTCTGCGCCGGTTGCGGTGCGCAGCAGGTCGCCCCGCAGCAAAGCGCTGCGCCGCAGCAGTCTGCTTATCAGCCGCCTGTTCAGCCCCAGCCCCAGCCGCCCAAGAAAAAACGCACCAATCTGATCGTTGGTCTGTCCGCCGTGGCGGTTGTCGTCATCGCACTCGTGTGTGCCGGCATTTTCTGGCTCTATCCGAATTTCCTGAGTGCTGAGGCCCGTTATGAAAAATATATGGGCAAGGCCGAAACCGCACTCGACGCCGGAGATTATCAAGAGGCCGTGGATCTTTACTCTAAGGCCATTGCGCTGAAGCTCAAACGGGCTGATGCCTATTTTGGCCGCGGCAATGCCTATGCCGGTCTGAAAGAATACGAAGACGCCATTGCGGACTACGAGGACGCCGTGGAACTCGACGAGACATATGTTAAGGCCTATCTGAAAATGGCCGAGGCATATGTAGCGCTTGATGACACGGACACAGCTCTGGAAGTACTGCGCGACGGTCTCGATGCTACCGGTGATGACGACCTGCAGGACATGATCGATGAGCTCGATCCGCCGCTGTTCGGCGGCGCGATTGGCGACGCTCTTTCCGGAATCCTGCCCGCAGAAGTCAATGAAGCGCTCTCCAATGCCGCAAGCAGCCTGCAGAGCACGGTCGATGCAATCGTCCTGCCCGACGGGCTTGACTCCAGCACGCTTTCCACCATCAGCCGCGCAACAGAAAACACCATAGAGGCATTGGCCAACACCATCAGCGACTCACCCTATGGCGCGCTCATCGATTTTATGACCGCCCTGGCCGATGGTCAGATCTCTCTTTCGGTTAATATGGCTGATGATGAACTCTCCTTCGGCGCGCAGGCAGACCTCTGCGTCGATCTTGCGGCGCTGATGGCCTCGCTCGACGCCACGCTTCAGGTCAACGGCGAAACCGCGCAGGCCAGCCTGTACCTTGGCGAGGACGGCATCGCCGCTTATTCTCCGCTGGTCGACAGCAACTGGTACGGCCTGTATTGGGCCTCCATCCTCGATGATCTGGAAAACTCCATTTTCGTGGAGGAAGGCGCAATCTCTGTTAGTGAAATCAACGAGATCCGCATGCAGCTCGACTCCGCCGCCGATCAGCTCTCTACGGTTGCGGAATCTCTGCCCGATATGAGCGGCCTCGACTTTACCGCATATGCCGAAACACTGTCGAATATCGATATGAACATTGCATCCGGCGGCACCTCGCTGACCATTGAAATCCCGGTCGAATCGATCTGCGGTGTTCTTGCCGAACTCTGTGCGCAGATGGCCGATGATCAGGCCCTGGCAGAGCTTTATGCCTACTTTATGGAACTCGCCGGCTACAGCCGCTCCGGCGCCATAGAAGAGTGGCAGTCCGGCATGCAGGGCGCTGCCGAAGAGATTTCCTGGGCCACAGGTGAGATCTCCGGGCAGATCCGCCTGAGCATCAATACCAGCGGCGGCTACATCGACTCGCAGGTGATCTCGGTTGACCTGAGCGTCGACGGGCAGGCCCTGAGCTTTATCAGCGACCTCTCGTACACATATACCGGCAGCAGCGTCAGTTCGGTCAACTGGTCCCTTGCATATAACGACGGCTATGAATCCGCTGATATCCAGATATTCTACAATGTCACCAGTTCCGGCTCGAATTATTCCGATGGTTTTGTCGTCTTCTGCAACTCCTATGACAGCTACTACGGCTACGGCGACTATTATTCGGTCTCCATCACCAACGACTGGAACACTTCGTCCGGCGAGATCACCACAACGGTTCGCCTCGAAGACGACTACGGCTACGAGGCCACCGACCTAAGCTACAACCTCAAAAAGAGCTCGTCCGGCTCGGTCTTTTCGATCGACACCTACGAGTTTACCGGGGTTGACGGTTCGATCAGCTTCGCTGCCTATCCGGGCAGCCCGTATGTCAACCGCCCGCGCAGCTGGATCAATATTGATCAGTGGGACATGACCCTGATTGAGAAGCTCGAGGAAGCCGCCTATGCGCTTGAAGATATGTTCTACGGCGGCAGCGCTTCTTCCTCCGCCAGCACTTATGAACCGACGCCTTCCTACGGCACCGGAGTTGCACTTCCGTAATCCTCTGCAATCCAGCAGGCCCGCCGGGTGATCCCGGCGGGCCTGCATTTTGTCTGTTCAGTTTTTCCTCTTTCCAGAATATCTGGTGGTCACAGGCGGATCAGAGCTGCGCTGCAGCGTCGAAGCCGGTGCGGGTGGCATTTCGGACGTTGGCCGCCTTGACACAGTCGCCAATTCGGGTAAAACGCGGCGCGCAAGCGCGGAACGCTTCCGCTTCTGCCTGGCGCGGACGCATACCGGCCGAGAGCACAACCGTGTCGCACGGCACGAAATGCTGCGCGCCCCAGCGGTCCTCGAAGACCAGTCCATCCTCGCGGATCTCGGTACAGCGTGCGTTGACATACGCCGCTTCGCAATATTCTCCTATGCGATCAAGCAGTGCTTCACGGGTCATGTGCATCTCTTCGCCCGCCAATTCCGGGAGCATTTCCACCACGGTCACGCGCTTGCCGCAATCCATCGCAAGATGCAGCGCCGTTTCACAGCCGACCAGGCCGCCGCCAAGCACACAGATGCGCTCGCCGACATCCTCGCCGCAGCGAAGCTTGCTGTAGCACTCGCCAGCCGTCATGACATTCTGTCCTGTAATCCCGGCAATCGGCGGCACAAACGGGTCTGCGCCGATTGCCGCAAGCACAACATCGGCCTGCAGCGCCGCGACCAGCTCCGGCGTTGCTTCGGTATGCAACCGAACATCAATGCCGCGCTTTCTCATCATGTGGATCTGATACTCCATGAATTCGCGGAGCGTCTGCTTGAAAGAAACGCCGCGCGAGAAGGTGAGTTTTCCGCCAAGCTCCGCCTCTTTTTCGAGCACAATGACCTCATGGCCGCGCTCAGAGGCCGTCAGCGCCGCCTGCATACCTGCCGGGCCGCCGCCGATGATCACAACACGCTTTTTCTCGCCCACCGGCGGAATCCGCAGCGCCAGGTCCCTCTCGCGGCCAACAGTCGGGTTGGCAGAGCAGGCAAAGGTCGGTGCGCGGCCGTAATCGAGGCAGTGGAAGCAGCGCAGGCAGGGGATTGCTTCGTCTGCTTTCCCATCGAGCGCCTTGTTGACACGCGCAGCATCGCAGATCAGGCCGCGCGCCATCGCTACGATATCCGCGCCGCCGGAAGCAATCGTTTCTTCGATCTTGTCCATATGTTCAAACGCGCCGAGGGTCAGCACCGGAATCCTGACCTCCGGATCTGCCTTGACTGCCGCCGCATATTTGGCATTGCAGCCCTCTTCGAGAAAAATCGTCGGATGGGTGATGTTGCCGGTACCGGTAAAGAACATACCTGTCGAGATGTGCGCCAGATCAATGCGATCCTGAAAATGCTTGACCATTTTGATGCAGTCGTCGATCTCATAGCCGCCCGGGCCAAGCTCCGAGCCGGAGATCCGCATCTCAATGAGCAGCTTTCGCCCAACGCGCGCACGAATGGCGTCGATGATCATATCCGCAAATCGGCAGCGATTTTCAATCGACTGAGGGCCAAACTCGTCCTCGCGCTGGTTATAGAGCGTCGAGAAAAACTGCGAAACACACAGGCCGTGACCGAAATGCAGCATAATCATATCAAAGCCCACCGCCAGCGCACACTCGGCAACATCGGCATACGTCCTGGCGATCGCCTCCATATGCTGCTTAGTCAGCTGCACCGTACCGCGCTCACCGTTGACTGTCAGCAGGACGGAGTTCTTGTCCTTATCATAGGCGTGGTGCTGGAATGCGAGCAGCTCCAGCGAGACTTTTGCATCGTAAAAGTGGATCTGGTCGGTAAATCGCGACCAAAAGCGGTGCGATTCCGGCTGCAGGATGTTCTCACAGGCGTGCAGATCATCATACGGCTGGCAAAAGTCCATGTTCTGTGCCGAATAGGTAATACACGCTGCACCGCCTGCAGCCTTTTTCGCATAATATTCTACCGCCGCGTCCGACGGATACGCTTCGCGGCCGTAAAGCAGGTGCGTGCCGGCCGGTGCAGACCAAATACGGTTTTTAAACACCGTATTGCCGATTGTGATCGGGGAAAAAATATGGGGATAGTTCATGTTGCTTCCTCCTCAAACGGTTCCAGCTGTTCCTCTGCCAGCTCCCGGTAGATGTCACATTCATAGATGGTCTTTTGCATTTCCTCCGGTGTCAGCTCCCGCACAACGCGACCCGGCACGCCGACGACGAGCACACCCGGCGGGATCATCTTGCCCTCCGTGATGAGTGCACCGGCACCGATCACCGACCCTTTGCCGATCTTTGCGCCGGTCATAACCGTTGCTCCCATGCCGACGAGCACCCCCTCTTCGAGTTCACATGAGTGCAGGATGGCGCGGTGACCGATCAGGCAGTTTTTTTCAACAACGGTCGGATGCCCTGCGTCGGCATGGACGATCACGCAGTCCTGCAGATTGGAGTTTTCTCCAATCCGGATCGCCGCGCAGTCCCCGCGCAGCACTGCACCGGGCCAGATTGACGCATTTTCACAAAGAGTGACGTCGCCGAGCAGTGTTGCATTCTGCGCAACATACGCACGGCCAACGCTGCGCGGCGAGACACCGCGAAACGGTTTTTTGAACATAACAAGGCCTCATTTCGTGAGATTTGTCTCTATTATACCGGGATTCCCTTCAAATTACAATCCACCCATGCATCCCACATCCTGCTCTTGACTTCGCCGCGGTTCGTGGTAAACTTTGAGTATATTCTGTACAGGAGGCGCCGAAATGGAACGCTATCAGACATGCGCGCTTTGCCCTCGGCGCTGTAACATCGACCGAACCCGGGCAGTCGGCGTCTGCGGTATGCCCGCACAAATGCACATTGCCCGTGCTGCTCCCCACTTCTGGGAAGAGCCGCCAATCTCCGGTGACAACGGCTCCGGCGCAGTGTTTTTCTCCGGCTGCAGTCTGCACTGCCGATTCTGCCAGAATGCAAAAATTTCAGGAGACGGCTTCGGCGCGCCTGTCACCGTCAACCAACTGCGCAGGATCTTTCAGCGGCTGGTTGAAGTCGACGGCTGCCACAATCTCAACCTCGTCACTGCGACGCAATTCCTGCCGGAAGTGATCGCCGCACTGAGCCCGAAGCCGCCTGTCCCTATCGTCTGGAATACCGGAGGCTACGAAACGCCCGAAACGCTGCGCGCGCTCGACGGCATTGTGGATATCTATCTCCCGGATCTGAAGTACCTCGACTCCGGGCTTGCCGCGCAGCTCTCCCACGCGCCGGACTATCCGGAAGTTGCCACACACGCTATTCAGGAAATGGTGCGGCAGACCGGGCCGGCGCAGTATGACGCACACGGCCGGATGATCCGCGGAACGATCATCCGCCACCTCATTCTTCCCGGATGCGTGGACAATTCACTGCGTGTCGTCGAATGGGTCGCAGAGCAGTTCCCGGACGGCTCTGTGCCGCTGTCGCTGATGAGTCAGTATGTTCCGTTGAATGGCCTTGCGCCGCCGTTTGACCGCCGCGTAACCGCAGACGAATATGCTGCTGTCCAGTCGTGGGCGGAGCTTTGCGGCATAAAGGCAGGATTTTATCAGGACTTTTCCTCAGCCTCCGAGGACTATATCCCGGATTTTTCACTGGAAGGAGTATTCTCATGATCCATTCCGAAAAGATTACACTGCCCGGCGGCGCCAGGCTGTATCCCTGCGTACAGACCTGGGCGCCGTTTCCCGGCGTCAATGTGCGCCGCAGTGCCGTCATTCTCTGTCCCGGCGGCGGCTACCGGATGCTCTCGCGCACCGAAGGCGAAGCGATGGCCCCGGCATTTGCCTCGCTCGGCTGCGACTGCTTTGTCCTGCACTACCGCACGGGCGAGCGTGCCGTCTGGCCGAACCCATTGATTGATCTCGCACAGGCGGTCGCCTATGTGCGCGCACACGCCGACGCATGGTGCATTGATCCGGATAAGATCGCCGTCTGTGGCTTTTCTGCCGGCGGCCATCTTTGCGCGATGCTCGGCACGCGCTGGCATGAGCCCGAAGTAGAACGGCTCGTCGGGCTGCGCGCAGAACAAATTCGCCCGAATGCGCTGATTTTGGGCTACCCGGCGCTCAATCTGCGCATTGCCGGCAGCTCTGAGATTGGGGCACTGCTGGCCGGCGGCCGTGATCTCGCTGCAGCACTTGACGAGACCGATGCACTTCGTTTCGTAACGAGCCAGACTCCGCCGACCTTCCTCTGGTCTATTTTTGAAGACGGCGCTGTTCCGGTCGAGCTGGGTCTGCGATTTTGCAGTGAGCTGGCCGCACATGAAGTGCCGTTTGAACTGCACACATTTCAGTCCGGAGAACACGCCTGCGCACTTGGCACGGGTGCCACTGCGTTCGGTGGTACGGAGTACCCGCATCTCGCGCACTGGTTTGAGCTCTGCGGAGAGTGGCTGCGCGCGCAGTTTGGCGCACCATCGCTTGTCGGCGAACTGCCCGCCATGCCGCCGATGGGCGGAAATGGCCGCGCGCACCTGTCTGAATAAACGATCCCTCGAGGAGGTTCTTCCATGACCATTCCGGTTCTCACGCCGCTGCACGAGCAGGGGCATCATGCAAAAGCAGCCGCCCGTGCACTCGCGCTGGCAGGCACTGACCAGAAAAACACGGCACTGGCTGCCATTGCCGACGCATTGGAAGCGCATTCCGCTGAAATTCTTGCCCAAAATCAGATCGACTGCACGATTGCCCAAGAGTCCGGTCTCCGTGCCAGCCTGCTCGACCGTCTGCGACTGGACGAGACGCGCGTCCGCGCAATCGCCCGCGGCGTGCGTGATGTTATGGCTCTCGACGATCCAATCGGCCGTATGAGCGATGTCCAGACGCGCCCAAACGGCCTTGTGATCGGCCGAAAAACCGTTCCACTGGGTGTTGTCGCCGTCATCTACGAAGCGCGGCCCAATGTCACAGTCGACACCGCCGCGCTGTGCCTGAAAGCCGGCAACGCCGTCCTTTTACGCGGCGGCAAAGAGGCCTTCCGAACCAACTGTGTATTCTGCCGTCTGATGCAGGATGCTGTCGAGCGCGCGGGTCTTCCGCGCGAAAGCATACAGCTTGTCGCCGACACTTCCCGCGACTCTGCAACAGAGCTGATGGGTATGACCGACTGCATCGATGTTCTCATCCCGCGCGGCGGCAAGGGGCTGATCGAACAGGTTGTTCAGACGGCGCGCGTGCCGGTCATTGAGACCGGATGGGGGAACTGCCATGTCTATGTCGAGCAGACGGCGGATCTTGAAATGGCGGCGAACATCATTGCGAATGCGAAGTGTTCCCGTCCTTCCGTCTGCAACGCAGCAGAAACGCTGCTTGTCGACCGAGCCGTTGCCGCAACGTTCCTGCCGCTGGCCCAAAAGCAGCTTGACGCCTATCACTGTCGTCTGCGCGGCTGCGCGGAAACCTGCGCCATTCTCCCCAACATAGAACCTGCGACAGAGGAGGACTGGGACACCGAATATGGCGATTACATTCTGGCCGTCAAAGTCGTCAGCAATTCCGATGAGGCACTCCGTCACATCGCGCGCCACTCATCCGGCCACTCCGAATGCATTGTGACACGCGACTATTTTTCCGCTGAGCGGTTTCTGAATGAAGTGGATGCCGCAGCGGTCTATGTCAATGCTTCAACCCGCTTCACCGACGGTGGTGAGTTCGGCCTTGGTGCAGAACTGGGAATCTCCACCCAGAAGCTGCACGCACGCGGTCCGATGGGACTGCAGCAGCTTACCTCCACCAAGTTTATCGTCCGCGGAACCGGACAAATCCGTTAAAATAAGAAAGGACCTGCTGCCGCGGCAGCAGGTCCTTTTGATATCGCAATGAGCTCTTACAGATACGCAAGTCCGGACATATCCGGCGCGGGCCGGAAGCCCATCAGCTTGCCGCAGAATTGGCTCACCGGTTTTTCGAGCTTCTCGTTGTACTCCTTTGCGATCGACGGGTACGCCGCAAAGAAATCGCGCAGCAATTCTCTGAGATCCTGCGCTTTCTGATAGATCTCCGTCTGCTCGGCGGTGAACTCAACACCCAGCCGGCAGGAGAGCAGCCGATAGTTGCTCGACAGCACCGACAGCGCGTTGAGGCGCTTCGTCAGTTTTTTGGTCGAAAGAAATTCGCGGCACGCCTCGCCGACCTCCTCCGATCCGAGCACGCCTTCTCCCGAAAGCTGCTCAATCAGCTGCAGATACTTTTTCAGCAGGGGAAGCACACCGGCAAGCTGACGGTCCATGCGGAAACGGCGCTTGTCGAGGCCGCAGTAGACAATAAATCCAACGATGACAGCGACACTGACCACGCACAGCACCGCGATCATCAAATACTCAAGAAATTGCAGCATAATTGATTCCTCCGGTTTTCAATACTCTCGGATGACCGCCTTGACGCGGCCAAGAATAACGGCTTCACGGCCGTCAATCGGGTCAAATGCAGGATTTTCCGGCATAAGCCACACCTCGCCGTCTGCTCTGCGCAGACGCTTGACCGTCGCCTCATCGCCGAGCAGCGCAACCACGATCTGACCGTTGTCTGCATCCGGCTGCGGCCGAACCACGACCGTATCGCCATCCAGAATTCCGGCGCCAATCATCGACTCGCCGCGAACCCGCAGGGCAAAGCACCCGCTTTCGCCCTCCCAGGGGATATAGCCTTCAATATTTTCAACTGCAAGGATCGGGCGGCCAGCAGTGACCATGCCGACGACCGGGACGCGGCCGGAGCGCGCCGCAGGCAGCGAAATCGCGCGTTTTTTTGACTCATCCATCGAAATCAGGCCATCGTCACGCAGACTCTCCAGATGACGGTAGACCGAGGCAGTGGACTTCAGGCCAACCGCAGCACAGATCTCACGCACCGTCGGCGAATAGCCGCGACTGGCCGTAAACTCCGACAGGAATGCGAAAACTTCCTCCCGTTTGTTCGTCGTGCGGGGCATAGCGTCACCTCTTTCGGTAATTTCTCACTTTATTCTATCATAGCTTGCAGCCTTTTGCAAACATTTGTTTTTCATTTTGTGCTGCAATCAACCATGAAAACGGCGGATCAGCGCCGCGCCGATCATTCCCGCATCGTTGCCCAGCTCCGCGATGGCAACACGCGTGCGAATGGCATGGCCGCGCGCATAGTCTTCGCGGTCCAGTGCCGCCCGAATCGGCGCAAGCAGCACTTCACCCTGCCCGGATATTCCGCCGCCGAGCACAATCAGCTCCGGCTGAAACAGCTGAACCAGATTAATCAGGCCGCAGGCGACATTGTCCAGATATTCCGCACGGACCGCGCAGGCTGTCTCATCGCCCGCTTTCGCCGCGTCAAACACAGTACGGCCGTTCACTTGGTCTATCGTCGGCGCGAAGCGCCACAGCGCCGATTCCGGCTGCGTTTCCATTGCTTCGCGTGTCATTTCGATCAGCGCCGTGGCGGAGGCATAGCGCTCGTAACATCCGCGGCGGCCGCAGGCGCAGGGCTTTCCATTCTGACGGAGAACAATGTGTCCCAATTCACCGGCAGCACCGTTGCAGCCGGTGAGCAGCTTCCCGTTTAAAATAATCCCACCGCCGACGCCTGTGCCGTAGGTCACGGCGATCATGCTCTGAACACCGCGGCCGGCACCGCAGACTGCTTCACCGCAGGCCGCCGCATTGGCATCGTTTTCGACGGCGACCGGCAGGCCGAGCACTTGTTCGAGCACTGCTCCCAGCGGTGCATTGTGCAGCTGGAATGTCGAGCAATAGGCCACCGTCCCGTCCGGTGTAACCGCACCGGGCGTACCCAGACCACAGTCTGCGATCTCCGGCAGGGGAATCCCCGCTGCATCGGCGGCAAGGCGAGCCGCCTGCGCGCAGGCATGGGCCAGCGCTTCGCAGGAAGCACCGCGCGGTGTCGGGCAACTCACGCGTGAGTGCAGGAAGCCGGAATCTGCGACTACACCTGCCGCAATGTTCGTTCCACCGAGATCAATGCCGAGATGGTACATGCTCACTCCGCCTTTCTTCCGCAGAACCGGGTGCCAACAGTCATTCCAGCCGCCAGATCGTAGAGATATTCCGGATGTTCTCCGTTTGTAATAATCATATCAATACCCGCGTCCGTGGCAATCTCTGCCGCGATCAACTTCGTCGCCATGCCGCCGGTGCCGAATTTGGAGCCGGCACCGCCGGCAAGCGCCCAGATTTCATCCGTGATCTCCTCAACCTTGCAGATCAGGCGGGCATCCGGATCGCGGTGCGGATCTGCGGTATACAGGCCGTCGATATCGGACAGCAGCACCAGAAGATCCGCGCCCACCAGCGTAGCAACGACCGCCGAGAGCGTGTCATTGTCGCCAAACACCTTATGCTCCGACTCGATTTCCTCAAAACAGACGGAGTCGTTTTCATTGACGACCGGGATCACTCCCAAAGACAGCAGCGCCTCGAAGGTATTGTGCAGATTCTGCCGGCCGTTGGGCCGGTCCACATCGTCGCGGGTGAGCAGGATCTGGGCAACCGTCGCACCGTACTCGCTGAAGAATTTATCATAC
>CAZUKJ010000037.1:0-10954 GCA_964620855.1 uncultured Oscillospiraceae bacterium | reverse complement strand
TTTCGGCACAGCACGCTGCGCCACTTAAAATACTGCCTTATGTTGCTGTGCCGAACAGCAACACTCCCTTTCTTCTTTGCAGGATGCAATCCGCCAAAAATTCCTTCCGATTTTGTCGATTCGCGTCGTTGCCTTTTTCCGCTTGGTGTGATACCTTAGTATCACAAATCACACAGTTCCGAAAGGCGGTGAGCCAATGCGGCGCATCCTCTGCATTCTTTTCACAGTTGTTCTGCTGATCATCCCGGCACAGGCGGCGATCGCACAATATGACGCGTCTGATCTGACCGTCACATATACCGTCGCTGAAGACGGCTCTTATACCGCTTCGGCTTCCTTAAACCTCGCCTTTTCGTCTGCCGACACATCGCTGCAGCTGCCGCTGGGTACATCGGTGCAGTCGGCCTCGTGCTCCGGATACCGCACCTCACTGTCTACGGCCAAAGACGGTACAGTTTGGCTGACGATCTCCACCGGTACCGGCTTCCTTCTGCCGGGCAGCTACAGCATCACATGGAGCGGCGATCTGACCTATGAAACCGATCCGGACGCCAACACCACCGAGGTGACGCTTGATCTGCTCTGTGCACAGTGGCCCGGCACGGTGTCGAATATCAACTTTTCCATCGCACTTCCATCCGATCAGGCGCTGACCAACCTGCAGCTGACCAGTGGCTATTACGGTGAGCTTTCCGGTGACGCCGTTACCCTCACACAGGAAACTGCGAGCATCACCGGCTCGGTCTCCTCTCAGCTTCTCGACCATGAATCGCTGACGCTGTCTTTCACAGCGCCGAATCAATATTTCAAAACGCCCCCGGCCATTCTGACCGCGTTTTCTTTCAGCGGACTGATCGTGCCGATCCTTTGCGTTTTGCTGCTGGCATACTGGTTTATGACACTTCGTTCTCCGCGCACCTCTTGCCGCACACAGATGGTGCCGCCCGACGGTGTCTGCGCCGGTGACGTGCCGTACCTGATGTTTGGTAATCGCCCCGCCGCACACCTGACCATCCTGCAGTGGGCCAGTCTGGGTTATCTGACGTTTTTCAACACACGAAGCGGTGTGGTGGCACTTGAGCGCAGTATGGGCATGGGCAACGAGAGAAAGCCCTATGAGCGCAAGCTTTTCCTGAGCATTTTCTCTCACGCCTTTACCATCAGCGCTGCCGAAACGAATCTTCGCCGCCAGTGCGAATCGATTGAAAAACCGCTTGCCGGACATTGGCGCCGCCGGATTTTCGACCGGTCGAGCGGTTCGCCCGGCCTTCTGCAGTTCGGCGCTGCGCTCTGCTGCGCCATCAGCGGCTTCCGCATGGGCATCGCTTTCAACGGTGTTCTTCTCGGACTTCTTCTTGCCATCGTGTGTCTTTTTGCAGGCCTTTTGATCGTCTACGGTGTGCTGCTGTTCCGCCGCCGAACCTCTCGTGTGATCACAATCTGTGCCGTGGCTGCGCTCTGTGCTATGCTGCTGGCTTCGAATTTCGCCGGCATCCGCTTCGGCATGCTGCTCTCTTGTATTGTGTGCTGCTTTGCCGGCTTTGTCACCGCACACGGCGGTCTGCGCACATCTGCCGGCAACGATCTGCTTGCACGTCTTCGCTCGCTGCGCCGGTTTTTGACAAGCGCCGAGCCCAAACAGCTCAAGCGCCTGCTTCATCAGGACCCGCAGT
The DNA here is from genome assembly GCA_964620855.1 of uncultured Oscillospiraceae bacterium. Classification (GTDB taxonomy): domain Bacteria; phylum Bacillota; class Clostridia; order Oscillospirales; family Oscillospiraceae; genus CAKTOF01. The sequence continues at coordinate 9,281 of CAZUKJ010000037.1, read as the reverse complement.
ATTTTTACCGGATGCTGCCCTTTGCCGAAGCGCTCGGTGTGGGCAAAGCATTTGCAAATCGCTTCGGAACGATGCGCATGGAGCCGTGTGAGTGGTATCGCACCGGTGAGACCAACCCGATTACCGCCCCGGAGTTTTATGCCGAGTTCCGCACCGCCGTCAACGCCATGCGCGGCAAATCTAAGAAATAACGTCCGATAAAAACTATGCAGGATGCAAATAGCATCCTGCATAGTTTTTATCTGGTGACGGCAGACTTCGATCACTATAGACCGATTGCCGCAATTTCTCCTTGCTTTTTTTTCAAAATCACGATATAATGTGGCAGAAATAGAGCAAAAGGAGGGCGCCGCCATGCGTGATTCGACTACGACGAAGCACGACAGGGTCGGTGCTTCTTTTTTTGCAGATTTTCAAACCACAGAGAGGAGAAATCATTTATGGACATGATCTATAAGATCAACGACCGTCCGCCGTTCCGGCAGACCATCATCTTTGCGATCCAGCAGCTCCTGGCTATCATGGCCGCCACGCTCGTCGTTCCGGTTATCACCAACAGCGCGTGGGCCGCATCCGCAGGTGTGGACGCACTCGACGCTGCGGACCAGCTCAGCCCGGCTGCCGCGCTGTTCGGCGCTGGTGCAGGCACGCTCATCTATATCCTGTTTACCAAGGCAACTTCCCCGGCCTTTCTCGGCTCGTCGTTCGCTTTTCTCGGCTCGATGGCAGCCGCGTTTGCCGGTTCGATCGCTGTCAGCTATCTTGGACTGATTATTGGTGCGATCTTCGCCGGACTTGTCTATGTCATTCTCGCCATTATCGTCAAGTTTGTCGGCGTCGGCTGGTTGAATAAACTGATGCCGCCCGTCGTTATCGGCCCGACCGTCGCTATCATCGGTCTGTCGCTTGCCGGCAATGCCGTCGGTGACCTGGCCACCGCCAACTATGCCGGCGGCAGCGTCTATGTCTGCCTGATCGTCGGCCTCGTCACACTCGCTGTGACCATGCTCGTCTCCACCTACTCCAAGGGTTTTGCCCGCATGATTCCGTTTATCTGCGGCATTCTTGCCGGCTATCTGACTGCGTCTGTATTCTACCTGATCGGCTCTGTCACCGGCTGCGACGCGCTCAAGATCATCAATTTCTCCCCGATCGTTGAGAACTTTAAGAACTTTGGCATTTCCAGCATCGTCTCCGTGCCGCATTTCACCTTCCCGACTGCAATCAAAGGTCTGAAGGAAATTACCGGCGCTCAGATCTCGACGGTTGCCGTTGCCTATCTGCCGGTAGCGTTTGTCGTCTTTGCTGAGCACATTGCCGACCACAAGAACCTGTCTTCGATCATCGGTAAGGACCTGCTCGAGGAGCCGGGGCTTCACCGCACACTGCTTGGCGACGGTGTTGGCTCAATGGTCGGCGCCTTCTTCGGCGGCTGCCCGAACACCACTTACGGTGAGTCCGTCGCCTGCGTTGCGATCACTCGAAACGCCTCGGTTGTCACCATCATCTGCACGGCCGTTCTTGCAATGCTTATCGCTTTCTTCAGCCCGTTCGTCGCGTTTGTCAACTCGATTCCGTCTTGCGTCATGGGCGGCGTCTGCATTGCGCTCTATGGCTTTATCGCCGTCTCCGGTTTGAAAATGATCCAGACCATCGACCTCGGTGAAAACCGCAATCTCTTCGTCGTCTCGACGATCCTGATCTGCGGCATCGGCGGTCTGTCGGTCAGCTTTGGCCAGGTCACGATCACCTCGATCGCCTGCGCGCTGATTCTGGGCATCCTCGCCAACCTGATTCTCTCCAAGAGTGAGAAATCGTCCGACTGATTTTTTTAACACAGACGCCCCGGGAATGACGATGCATTCCCGGGGCGTCTTTCTTATTTATGATATTTCGTTCCGGCCTGAATGGATTCGGCACGATAGATCTGCTCGAGTGCCATAACGCGAAATAAATGGTGAGGAAATGTCATATCTGACACAGAGAGCCGAAAATCTGCCTGTTTTTTTATGGATTCGTCGATACCTTCCGAAGACCCGATGATAAAACAAGCGCTCGACCTGCCTGAATTTTTGACCTCTGTGAGCTTTTGTGCAAATGCTTCCGAAGAGAGTTTTTTCCCCTCCGGTGTAAATGTGCACATCCATGCACCCTTTGGAACTTTTGCACGGATACTGTCTGCTTCCTCCGCCCGGGTCCGCAGCTCCGGCAGTTCGATGATCCTGATATCACAGAACCCTTTCAGCCGCTTCTCATATTCTTTGCACGCTTCGAGATAAAACTTTTCTTTGAGCTTACCTACTGCAATTAATGTGATAGAGAACACCGCAAATCCCCCTTTTGGATCAGAATATCACAGTTTTTCCGGAACTGCAACTATCCCGGATTTCAAAGAATTTCAGAACTTTTATTTTAAATAAATGTATATCCTTGCGAAGGGGTGTCAAATATGGTATTATATATCTGTATTACTATGTCCATTTCCACCTTTATCGAAGGAGGCGCGCCATGTACTCATCTGCCTATGTTTGGGCAAAAGTCCTCAACCATATGGAGAGTCAGCTTACCGCGACCGTCGTCTCCACCTGGTTTGACGATGCAGAAGTCCTCGAGCTGACCGGCGACCGTCTGGTTCTTTATACGCCGTCGGCTTACCGCAAAGACATTATTCTCCGCCGCTGCCTGAACTACATCAAGGATGCAATGCACGAACTGTTTAATATGGATGTTGAGATTACCGTGCTCGACGATTCCGATCTACCTGCCTGGAAATCGCAGTCAAAGCCGGTGGAACAGTTTGAATTTAATCCTCAGTTTTCGTTCGACAGCTTCATTGTCGGTTCTTCGAACCGACTGACTCATGCAGCTGCATTGGCAGTTTCAAATGCACCTGCAGAAAAATATAACCCGTTTTTAATTTACGGCCCATCCGGTCTTGGTAAGACGCATTTGCTCTATGCGATCGCCAACGAGATCCGCCGCCAGCATCCGGAGTTCAATATCGTCTACCTCAAGGGTGATCAGTTTACCAATGAATTGATTGATGCCATAAAAGAAGGCAAAAATGTTGAATTCCGCAGTAAATACCGCAACGCCGATCTTTTTTTGATGGACGATATTCAGTTCATTGCAGGAAAGCCTTCCACCGAAGAAGAATTTTTCCATACATTCAACACACTGTTTGAAGCACATAAGCAGATCGTTCTGACCTCTGACCGTCCGCCTCAGGAAATGAACACGCTGGCCGACCGTATCCGCACCCGTCTGGAATGGGGTTTGATGTCGGAAGTTCTCCCGCCGGATTATGAGACCCGTATGGCCATTATCCGAGCAAAATCTGAGTCTCTTCATTTGACATTGACTGATGATGTCTGCACTTTTATTGCGGAAAACATCACCAACAATGTTCGCCAGCTTGAAGGTACGGTCAAAAAACTTCAGGCTTATCAGGCTTTGGCCGGCGAGGAACTTACGATTTCTTTTGTCCAGCGGACGCTCAAGGATATGTATAAAGGGGTATCCGATACTGTTCCCACACCGACGCTGATTCTCTCTGAAGTTGCACGGTTCTACTCGATTGACGAAAAGAAGATTCTGTCGGAAGACAAGAGCAAAGCCGTTGCCGAAGCACGCTCGATCGCCATGTACCTGACGCGTGAACTGACCCGTATGAGCTTCCCGGAAATCGGCCGCGAATTTGGCCGCGATCACTCTACGGTTATGTATGCTGTGAAAAAAATTGAAAAGCAGATCCGCTCGACGGATGATTCCACCCGAAATACCATCCGCGATATCACGGCAAATATCAATTCCAGACTGTGATCTTTCCCCAGCTTTCCTGTGGATTCCACATTACCCTCTGTGGACAATTTGAATCTTACTTTTCATCATTTTTCCTGTTTTCATGTATGTTGATAAGTTTCTCTGTTATCCACACACCCCTGTGGACGAATTCCGCCCGTATTTTCTGGGATTTTCCGGTTTTCCACAGATATTTTTCTCTACTACCTACTATCTACTAAAAAATTATATTCTATCTTTCTTTCTATCAAGCGAAAGGGGCTTCTAATATGAAATTCTCCTGTGAAAAAGCGCTGCTGTCTTCTGCGCTGAGCACTGTCTCCCGTACCGTTGCTCCGAAGAGCGCAATTCCGGCGCTTGAAGGAATACTGGTTCGCGCAAGCGCTAACCTCTCCTTCACCGGCTACAACCTCGAAACCGGTATCACCGCTTCCATGCAGGCTGACATCGGCGAAACAGGAACCTGTGTTATGCCAGCCAGATTGTTTTCGGATATCATCCGCAAGCTGCCGGACGATGTTGTCACGGTGTACGTTGATGAAAATTACCGCGTTACGATTCAGTGTGGCATTTCTTCGTTTACCATCACCGCAATGACCGCCGAGGATTATCCCGATCTTCCGGATGTGGAATATGACAGCGGTGTGGAAATTTCACAGAGCGAGCTTCGTGATCTGATTAATGGCACAATTTTTGCGGTCAGCGAAAATCAGGCCAGACCGATCCACACCGGCTGTTTATTTGAAATTGAAGACGATATTTTGACCATGGTCGGCGTTGACGGCTACCGCCTGGCACTGCGCCGCGCCCCGGTCAAAGCCGGTCGTCCTTTGAAATTTGTCGTTCCGGGCGCTGCACTCCGTGAGGTGGAGAAAATTCTGACAGATACGGATGAGAAAGCGGTATTTACGCTCGGTACGAAACATATCACCTTCTCCTGCGACGGAGTGACTCTGGTCTGTCGTCTGCTGGAAGGATCGTTCCTTGATTGGCGCCGCGTTGTGCCGACCGAAAACTCGATTCTGCTGACGGCACAGCGCACAAAGCTTTACAATGCGTTTGACCGTATGAGCCTGATGATCTCCGAAAAAGCAAAGTCGCCGGTCCGCTGTACATTTGATGAAAACGAAGTTGATCTGAAAACCTCGTCTACTGTTGGCACAGCGCACGACACCTGTTCGCTGGCCGGTAATGGTATGGGTCTGGAGATTGGTTTTAACTGCAAATATCTGATGGATGCGCTGCGTGCTGTTCCGACGGAAGAAGTGACGCTGGAACTGTCGAATGCTCTGAGCCCGATCGTATTCACGCCGACAGATGATTCCGGCAAGTTTGCTTACATGGTGCTCCCTGTTCGCCTCAAGGCAGAATAAGGCGAGCTGCAACATAATCCGTATCAAAGGACGGTTAATATGAAAGTAAAAGTTACCAAAAAGTTCAGTGCTTCTGTTGAACAGATTGAAATTCACACGGAGTTTATTAAGCTGCAGGATTTTCTGAAATATGCCAATGCGGTGGAAACCGGCGGCGAAGCAAAGATCGTCATTCAGGAAGGATTGGTCAGCGTCAACGGTGAGGTTTGCACCATGCGCGGAAAGAAGCTTCGTCCGGGTGATCTGGTCAGTTTTGAAGGCGGAAAGTACGCCGTAGTCGCAGAGCAGTGAGACTGGATTCGCTCCGTTTGGCGGGCTTTCGAAATTATGAGCAGGCAGAAATATGCTTCGACCCGGGAGTGAATCTGATTCTCGGAGAAAACGCGCAGGGAAAGACCAATCTGCTTGAAGCGATCACCTATCTGTCGACCGGGCGGTCGTTTCGTACGCGCCGTGAGGCGGAACTGATCGGCTTCGGTCATGATTTTGCAGATATGGAAGCCACCTTATATTCCAATGGACGGATGCAAAGTCTGCGCGCCGTGCTGTTTGCCGGACGGCAGCGCCGCCAGCTTTTTATCGGCGGAGTCAAGCAAAAAACTGCGGCAAACCTGCCGGGTACGTTGACAACTGTTCTGTTTTGCCCGGAAGATCTGCTGATTTTAAAATCCGGCGCGTCTTCTCGCCGCCGATTGATTGACGATGCGCTTTGCCAGCTCCGTCCGAATTATGACAGAGCGCTGCGGGAATATGGAAAGATCGTTGACCACAAGGCAAAGATATTAAAAGAGCAGTTTGAAAATCCCAGACTTTTGGATCTGCTTCCGGAGTTCAATGAACGGCTCGCGCAAGTCGGTGCAATCGTGATCAATTACCGCGCAAAATATCTGCGCGCGCTGGCAGAAAAAGCAGCAATGTATCATGCTGAGTTTTCCGGTGGAAAAGAATCGCTGACAATCACCTATCAGACTGTTTCTACGATCGACGATCCGTTTGCACCGGTATCAGAGCTGACTGCGCAGATTCGCGCGCATCTGGCGTCTCATTACAATGCAGAAATTTCCTCGGCGCAATGTCTGACCGGCCCGCACCGCGACGATTTTGACGCTTCTATCGACGGCCGATCTATTCGGGCTTTTGGTTCTCAGGGACAGACGCGGACTGCTGCCGTCAGTCTGAAGCTGGCAGAACGCGCATTGTTTTTTGAAGACACTGGGGAAGAACCGGTCTTACTTCTCGATGACGTGCTGTCGGAACTGGATGCGACCCGCCGTGACTTCGTGCTCAACCAGATCACGACCGGGCAGGTTCTGATTACCTCCTGTGAGGAGGATCGATTCCCGCTGCACGGCAAAGTGATCCGCATTGCATCCGGGAAACCGTTCTGAAGAAAGGGAAAACAGACATGTATATTCATCTCGGTTCTTCCATGACCGTGCGCGACAGCTCGCTGATCGGTATTTTCGATCTTGATAATACAACGATCTCCAAGCACACGCGTGCTTTTTTGCAGCGCAACGAAAAAGAAGGTGCGCTCATCGATGTTTCAGACGATATTCCAAAAGCATTTATTTTAACCAGCGAATATGGCTACGAGCGCGTATATCTGACCCAGATGTCGGCGGCAACGCTGAACAAGCGCGCCCGAGCACGAAAATAAAGTACAATGCCGCTGTTTTGATTTTGCGGCATTCATCTCATCATTGGAAATCCAAAAGGGGGTTGACGTCTCTTGTCCGAAGATATTTTTGAGGAGAAAGTCGAACAGGAATATGACGCCGCACAAATTCAGGTTCTGGAGGGCCTTGAGGCCGTAAGAAAGCGTCCCGGTATGTACATCGGCTCGACGTCCTCGTCGGGTCTGCATCATCTTGTCTACGAGATCGTTGACAATGCGATTGACGAGGCACTTGCCGGCTTCTGCAGCGAAATCACCGTTACGATCAACGAAGATGGAACGATCTCTGTCACCGATAACGGCCGTGGTATCCCGGTTGATATTCAGGCGCAGACCGGTCGTCCTGCACTTGAGGTTGTCTATACTGTTCTGCACGCTGGCGGTAAGTTTGGTGGCGGCGGTTATAAGGTTTCCGGCGGTCTGCACGGTGTTGGCGCTTCTGTTGTCAATGCGCTCTCGGAGTGGCTCGAAGTAAAGGTTCACCGTGACGGCCACATCTATCAGATGAAGTTCTCCCGCGGCAACATCACCCAGGAGATGAAAGTCATCGGTACAACCGATGTCACGGGTACGCATGTTTCCTTTAAGCCCGACCCGGAAATGTTTGATGACACCATTTACGACTATGAAATTCTGCACACGCGCATGCGTGAGCAGGCATTTCTCAACGGCGGCCTTCGCATTACAACCGAGGACAAGCGCCCCGGTCAGGAGCAGCGCCATGAAATGCATTACGCCGGTGGTATCCGCGAATTTGCCCGCTGGCTGAATAAGAATAAGACGCCGCTCCATTCGGACGTGATTTATCTGTCCGGCATGAGAGGCGATTCGATGGCGGAGATCGCCATTCAGTATAACGATGGATATAACGAGAATCTTCTCTCGTTTGCCAATAATATTCACACGCCGGAAGGCGGTATGCATGAGACCGGCTTTAAAGCTGCGCTCACGCGAGTGCTGAACGCTTACGGCGTGCAGCATGGCATCATCAAAGGCGATGACAAAGTCTCCGGTGAGGACTGCCGCGAGGGCATTACCGCCGTCATCTCCGTCAAGCTGACCGAGGCTCAGTTCGAGGGCCAGACGAAGGCCAAGCTTGGCAACGCTGAGATGCGTACGCTTGTCGATTCCATTATGTCCAAGCAGCTTGCTGAGTTCTTTGAAGAGAATCCGGCTGTCGCCAAGACGATTCTCGAAAAGGCGATGATGGCCAACCGCGCCAGAGAAGCCGCAAGAAAAGCGCGCGAATCGGTGCGCCGTAAGACCGGGCTGGAATCCGGACAGATGCCGGATAAACTGCGCGACTGCAACGAGCGTGACCCATCCCTGACCGAGATCTACATCGTCGAGGGCGACTCTGCGGGCGGCTCGGCCACACAGGGCCGCGACTCCCGCTTCCAGGCGATTCTGCCGCTGTGGGGCAAGATGCTCAACGTCGAAAAAGCGCGTGCAGACAAGGTTTATGGTAATGACAAGCTGCAGCCGGTCATCACTGCACTCGGCGCAGGCATTGCCGATGAGTTCGATCCGGAAAAGCTGCGCTACCATAAGATCATCATTATGGCGGACGCCGACGTTGACGGCGCGCACATCCGTACGCTGCTGCTTACGTTCTTCTTCCGCTTTATGCGTCCGCTGATCGAGCAGGGCTATGTCTACTCGGCTGTGCCGCCGCTTTATAAGCTCAAGCGCGGCAAGCAGGAGCGTGTTGCATACTCCGATGCCGAACGCGACGCGATCTCTGCGGAACTGCGCGCAGATAACCCGAACGCGAAAGTTGAAATTTCCCGCTTTAAGGGCCTCGGTGAGATGGACCCGAAGGAGCTTTGGGAGACCACGATGAATCCGGAGACGAGAACGCTCCGCCGCATCCAGCTCGAAGACGCTGTCAAGGCAGACGAGATCTTTACGATCCTGATGGGCGAGCAGGTTGAACCGCGCAAGGAATTCATCGAACAGAATGCAAAGTACGTCGTAAATCTCGACTTCTGATCGTCCGTACGATTTCATTCCAATTACTAACCCGAACGGAGTGACTCCATTGGCTAAGAAAAAAACCGATTATAAACCGGAGGACATTCGCTTCCCTGACCAGGTGATCGTCAATTCAGAACTGGTTCAGGAGATGAAGACCAGCTACATCGATTATGCGATGTCGGTCATTGTCGGCCGCGCTCTGCCGGACGTGCGCGACGGCCTGAAGCCGGTCCACCGCCGCATACTCTACGCAATGTATGAAGATGGTCTGACACGCGATAAGCCGTTCCGCAAGTGCGCAACGGCCGTCGGTGACGTCCTTGGTCGATACCATCCGCATGGCGACGCGTCGGTCTATGATGCGCTCGTCCGTCTTGCGCAGGACTTTTCCATGCGCTACCCGCTCATCGAGGGCCACGGCAACTTTGGCTCGGTCGATGGCGACCCCCCGG
>CAZUKJ010000036.1:0-10966 GCA_964620855.1 uncultured Oscillospiraceae bacterium | reverse complement strand
GTGGCGGCGGAGGCTGAGCCGAGGACATAGGTGGCGTAGTAGTTGATGGTGCTCATAATGAGCAGGTTGAGTGTGCCGTAGCAGATGATGTACAGCGTGTTCATCACCCAGGAGCGGCAGGACAGCAGCATTTTGAAAACCTGCACGATGCCGATGCGCGAATCGTCATCGCTCTCCTGCTTTACGCGCTCGCGAGTGGTGAAGTAGTGCGCCAGACTGCCCGCGATGCACACGCAGCCCATGACAATGGCGGCACAGAAGAACGCATGTTGACCGGCCTGACCAAGGATGACATTACCGTCTGTATCGAGGCCGCCGAACAGGTCCAGCAGCGGATACAGCGCAACCGAGCCGATACCCGAGCCGATGCAGCCGCCAAGGTTGCGAGCAACGTTGATCGAGCGGCGGTCGGCATCGACATTGGTGGCCAGTCCGCCCATGGAGTTGTACGGAATTGCGGCAAAGGTGTTGAACAGTTCAAACAGAAAATAGATGGCGATGGCAATACCGAGCTTCAGCCCGTAGGCAACATCGAAGCAGGTGAACATCAAAACGACGGTAACAGCCCACGGCACGGCGCACCAGAGCGCGAACGGGCGGCATTTCTCGCCGTTTTTAAACTGGTGGTTGACGGCCAGATAGCCGACCAATGGGTCGTTGATCGCATCCCAGAGGATGCCGATGGCGGTGATCATGCCGGCATGCTGGATCTGAATGCCCATGACATTGGTCAGGAAGAACAGGTAGAACAGATCCTTAAAGTTGAAAATGACGTTACTGGCCGTTGAGAAGGTACAGAAGCCAAGCTTTTCGGCAAAGCCGATGCGCGGCATCTCGCCGGCGGCAGGTTGCTGTTTCATAGGGCAGCACTCTCTTTCTCTTGATATGCCCCCAGTGTAGCACATCCAGTCTGTGCGAACAACCGCAAAAGCCCCGGATTTGGGGAATAGCAAACACAAAAAACGAAACCTCCGGTCTGCACCGGAGGTTTCGCGGATACTTGTTATTCTGCAGGCGCATCCTGCCAGGCTTTGCAGACGTCGATCCAGCCGGCAAAGTGGTCTGTGTGGGCCTGAAGTTCCGGGATCGTCAGCTCTATGGCAGAGTTGGCGCTGCCGCAGGCCGGGAAAACGGTTTCGAAGCGTTTGAGCGATTCGTCGAGCCAGACGGAAACCCCATCGTTGAGAGCGAACGGACATACGCCGCCCACGGCGTGGCCAATGAGTGTCTCCGCTTCTTCGCAGGAGAGCATCCTGGCCTTGGTGTGGAACCGGGCTTTGAATTTGGTGTTGTCAATTTTCGCATCGCCCGCGGCAACAATCAGCGCGACGCCGCCGTCGACATGGAATGAGAGCGTTTTGGCGATGCGTTTGCCTGCAACGCCGAGTGCCTGCGCGGCCAACTCGACGGTCGCTGAGCTGACATTGAGCTCCATCACGCGGGACGCCATGCCGCGTGCGGCAAAATACTGTCTGACTTTTTCGATGGACATAACCGGTTCCTCCGTATCAGTCGAGCGCCAGACCGAGATAACCGTCCTTGCGGCCGGCCAGACGCTGTTTTTCTTCTTCGCACATCCAGTGCGTTGTGCCGTATGGTTCGACATGGCCGATGCGGTCAAACCCGGTGAGGTTCGGCAGATTGGCACAGACCGCTTCGGCGGGGTATGCCTTCACAAGCGCAGAAAGCGCAGCGAGCGTCTGCCCCTGCGGAACAAGCAGCTCCTTGACGAGCAGTGTGCCGTTGGCCGCATATTCAACGCTGGCGCAGCCGGCTGCGTCACTGCAGTGCAGCAGCAGCAGGTCGCCGCGATAGAGCTTGGCGACATTCTTCTGGTGCTGCACATATTCGTCCGGAAACGACAGATGAAAGCTTCCGGAAAGATATTGCTCACGCAGTGCGTTATACTCCGAAGCTTCTGCCGGGCAGGGGGCCCAGCCGGTATCAGGCAGTGCGGCGGCCGGGGTCTCGTACCGGCGGATGGAAAAACAGCGGTCGTCGTAGTCGATTGTCTGGAAAAAGCCGTACAGCGAAGGCTCACCCGGCAGCAGCGTCATCACCGTGCGGCCCTGTGCGAGGTATGTCTGCTCGGCAAAACGAAACAGCCGACGCCCATAGCCGCGCTTGCGCACGACGGGGTCGGTACCAAGTGCGTAATAGTAGATTGCCGGGATAGCACTGCCTTCCGGCAGAGTCAGATCGACCGGAAATCCGATCAGCATGGTTTGCACCACGCCGTCGTCATCTTCCAGAACAACCGCCCAATCGGGGTTGTGGGTGTGGTCGTAGTATGTGTCGATATACTCCCAGTCGTCGCCAAAGGAAAGGCGCCACAGTTCACGCTGCCGCGTGACGTCCTGCGGGCGGGAAAGCCGCATGGATTCCATACAGATCCTCCTTTTGTGAATGAAAACAGCGCGCCGCACCGGTGCAGCGCGCCGAAATCGCTCCGCGATGTGCGCGTCAGCGCAGCGTGGCGGTGTGCTTTTCAATCATAAAGTCCGGGCGGTAGGACTCTTTGGCCTTGCGCAGGCCCTCGACGCCCATATCGTCTTCCCGATTGATCCACTTTACCGTGGGATAGGTTTCGCGGATCCAACGGGCATATTCCCGGTTGATAATGGCATAACTGCCCTGAATATTGGCATTGGCCTTTTCGAAATGGATATTATAGCTTTCGGTGCTGGCTGGCTTGCCCAACGCGAAGGCAATTGGCTCACCGCCCGCCTGGATGAGAAGTCCCTCCAGACCGAGCTCGTCAAACTGCTGCATGGCAGTGTACAGTGCAACATCTTCCGCTTTCTGATCGGCAGCCTCTTCGCTGCCTGCAACGGTCTCGGCTGCGGCTTCGATCTGCCAGCGGCGCTCGACTTCCGCGCACAGCATCATGTTTTCTGCCGTTACCGGTTCTGCCGTCCAGTCGGGGTTGTTTTCGACAAAGCGGTTAATGTGGTTGCGTTTGGCCTGCATCTTCTTGCCGACGAGATCAGAGAGTTTGTCGATCGCGTAGATGTAATCGAAGCTGTCGCGGTCGGACTGGAAGAGAAACCGGTCGGGGAACGCGGCATTGAGCGCGTCAATCGTTTCCGGGGTGACGCAGATCAGACGGAACGCAACACCGCGTTCGCATGCATCGGCTTCCAGTGCCTGAATCACGGCGGTCGTATCGCCGCGGCCCATCGGGTAAAGGTAGGCGATGCCGAGCGGTCCGTCAAACTGACCGAGCACAAAATCGCCCATGCGCGCGACATAAATTCGGTAAGCCTTGCGCCAGGTGTAGAGCACGGTGAACGTCATTTCGCAGCTGCGTGTGCCCATCTCAAACAGAATCGGTTCGATCCATTGCCGGTCGTCAATCGTAACTTCCTTGAAATCAATCATAGTGAACGTCCTTCTGCACAAGGAAGGCAGGGCCTTCCCTCTTTTTCCAGTAAATAAAAACTTGCATTCCAATGTATTCTACCCCAGGATCCATCTGATGTCAACAAATGCAGCCGGGGAAACGCGGAGACAGAATAAGAATGGGTTCCGGGTCACAGACAAAAGATAGTGGCGCGGAAGCGACAGGGCCTTATGAGCGCGCAGCGAAACACTGCTCAGCGTTTCGCCGTGGTGGTCTCGCCCAACACACGCAGCGGCGCCGACTCATAAATGCGCGTCATCTGACGGCCGAACAGGTGGCTGCACCACGAAACGGCGCGCCCGATGCCAAGCATGGCACAGACGGTGCCGATGCCGATACCGACAACGGCGTGCGCGCGGATCAGACCGATGACCAGCGAGAGGCAGACGAAGGTCAGATCAAATGCGTTTTTCGTAAAGCCCATGCTTTTTTTGGTTTTCAGACTCAGCTCCTGCACCAATCCGTCGGCCGGGTTCGGGATCAGGTGCATGGCGACCATGATCGCCACGCCAAAGCCGGTGCATACAATAGCCAGCACCAACATCACCAACCTCAGCACCATCGACTGCGCATCCGGCAGTGCGGTGGAGAACAGGTTCATGCAGCGGGTAAAAACAAGGCAGAACGGAATCTGAAGCAGGTCAAAAAGACGCATGTTGCGGCCCTTGAGTACCACTTCCAATACGAACAGTGCCAGATACAGAACGAGCGTTGCATTGGCGAAGTTGAAGCCTTCCAGCAGGGAGAGGCAGTACGGCAGCGACACGACCGGCGAGACGCCAAGGCCTGTCTTTGTGTTGAGCACGATGCCCATTGCCAAAAGCACCATGCCGACTGTGTAAACGGCAAAACGCCTGAGAAAATTCATGGGATTCCCCCACCCTTTGGTCATTGGAAATATTTTACGATATAACCGGGAAAAAAGCAAACAGTTTGCATGCTTTTCGTTGCCCAAACGGACGGTTTGTGGTATGCTGATATGGCCTGTAAGGAGGAAGATCCCTGTGAATGAGCGTTCTTTGAAACAGACTTTCATCGGTGACCGGGCGTTCTATCGGCGTGTGCTGACGATCCTGATCCCGATTATCATTCAAAATACCATCACCAACGTGGTCAGCCTGCTCGACAATGTTATGGTTGGCCGCGTCGGCACGCTGCAGATGTCTGCAGTGGCCATTGTCAACCAGCTGCTGTTTGTCTTCAACCTGTGTATGTTCGGCGGTCTTGCCGGCGCCGGCATCTTTGCTGCGCAGTATGCCGGTGCAAAGGATGATGCAGGTGTGCGCCACTGCTTCCGTATGAAGCTGTATCTTGGCGTGGGCATGCTGGCTGTTGCCTTCGTCATTTTTCTGGCCGTACCGATCCCGCTGATCTCGATGTATCTGGCGGAAGGTACGGCGGCGGCCGATGCGGCGGCAACACTGGACTACAGTATGAAGTATCTGCGCATCATGCTCGTTGGCCTTGTTCCGTTTACTGTGTCTCAGGTCTATTCGAGCACATTGCGCGAGCTCGGTGAGACGCGCGTGCCGATGGTGGCCAGTGTTGCGGCAATCAGTGTCAATCTCGTGTTCAACTATATCCTGATTTTTGGCAGCGACGGTCTGCCGTTTCTGCCGTTTGGCCCAATGGGTGTCTCCGGTGCAGCGTTGGCGACGGTTTTGTCCCGCTTTGTGGAGGCTGCGGTGGTCGTTGTTTTCACGCATGCCAAACGCGACCGGTTCTCGTTTATTCGGGGTGCGTATTCGTCTGCGAAAATTCCGAAGACGCTCTGTATCGAAATTGCCCGAAAAGGCATGCCGCTGCTGATTAACGAGTTTTTGTGGTCCTCCGGTATGGCGCTGCTGATGCAGTGCTATTCCGTGCGCGGGCTGGATGTGGTTGCTGCGGCCAATATCTCCTCGACGATCAACAACCTGTTTAATGTTGTGTTTTTGTCGATGGGCAATGCGATCTCCATCGTGGTCGGGCAGCATCTCGGCGCCAATGAGAGCCGTCAGGCGAAGACTGCTGTCTGGCGGCTGACTGCAATGGCGCTCGCGGCCAGTGCGGTGCTGTGCCTCGTGCTGCTGTTGATCGCGCCGTATGTGCCGCGCATCTATAATACGACAGATGCGGTGCGGGAAATGGCAACCGGGCTGCTGTGCGTCGTTGCGCTGATCATGCCGTTTAACACATTTTCCTCATGCTGCTATTTCACGCTGCGTGCCGGCGGGAAAACAGTGATCACCATGCTGTTTGACAGCTGCTTTTCCTGGGGTGTGCTTCTGCCGGTGGCATATGCGTTGGCGCATTTTACGGTGATACCGATCATCCCGCTCTATGCGTGTGTGCAGGCGCTGGATATCATCAAGTGCGTGATCGGGTTCATCCTGGTGAAAAAGGGTGTCTGGGTGAACAACATCGTCCAAAGGAGCTGAAAACTCGGGTGCTGCATCCGCAGCACCCGAGTTCCTTTTGTTGTTACAGTTCTGCAGCGAGTGCGATGTGCCTTGCAATCACGGCGCACGAGGCATCAAACTGCGCTTGTTCCTCCGGGGTCAGCGGCAGGACAACGATGCGCTCAACGCCGTTTCTGCCAAGCACGCACGGCACACCGGCGTGCAGCCCACTTTGGCCGTATTCGCCGTCGAGAAGCACCGATGCCGGCAAGATCCGCTTTTCGTCTGCGAGAATGCAGCGCGCCATGTCGGCGAGTACATTGCCGATACCGAACTCCGTTGAGCCCTTGCCTTCGATGATGTCCATGCCGATCTCGTGGGTACGCTTGAGCACATACTGCTCGTCAATCGAGCCGGGGACATATGCGGCGCCGCCGACGCTCATGCACGAGAATGGGATCATCGATGAATCACCATGTTCGCCGAGGGCATAGGCCTGTACGCTGCGGCGGTCAACGCCGAGTACTTCTGCGATTGTGCGGCGGGTACGCGCGGTATCGAGTGAGGTGCCTGTGCCAAAGCAGCGCTGTTTTGGCAGGTCGACATACTTTCGCACATAGTCGGCGATGATATCGGCCGGATTGGAGATGGTGATGACGATTCCCTGCGGCTGCGCGGCCTTCAGGTCGCGGCAGAGTGCCTTCATTGCTTCGATGGTGCCGTTCATGACATCGAGCCGGGTCTGACCCGGAAGACGCGGCACGCCGGCTGCAACGACTACAATGTCGGCATCGGAGCAGTCGCTGTAGGCGCCTGCGCGAACGATGCAGGAGGCCGGACAGAACTGCACGCCGTCGTTGACGTCCATCGCCTGACTGATGGCCTTGGTCTGGTCAATGTCGACAAGTACGATCTCATCCGCCACGGCCTGCAGCGCCAGCGATGCGGCGCAATGAGAGCCGACATGGCCCGCTCCTAAAATGACAATCTTGCGGTTGGAAAGCATAACACTCACTCCCGATCAATTCATGCCATGATGATAGCACAGCCATCCGGCGGACGCAAGGTGAAAGCGCGGCAAACTTCTCAATAACGCAGAGCAGCCAACCCGTCGGGGCACGCCCGGTGGATCGGCTGTCTGGATGTTTGAAGGGAATCCCAGTGCTGGTCAGCTCTCCATCTGACGGCCGAGGAAGCCCGCAACGGTCTGCGCCAGCTGAAGCTCGGTCGCACCGTAGGGGGCTGTGCCGTCTTCCGACAGCAGACACACGCAGCCCATCAGGTCACCCTCAGAGAGGATTGGTACGGCGACGCCAAGGCTGTAGCGCTCGACACCCTCACAGACCTGCAGCCGCGTGTCGCCCTCTTTGCAGTGGTAGGCGCGACGCTGTTCCATGATCTGTTCCAGATCAGTGGAATTGCGCTTTTCAAGCAGGTCGCGGCGCGGCGCACCGGCGACGGCGATCACTGCGTCGCGGTCGCAGATGGCGGCAATACGGCCGGTGTTCTTGCTGATGGAGTCACAGATCTGCGCGGCAAAATCCGAAAGGTCGCCCATCGGAGAGTATTTCTTAAAAATGACCTCGCCGTCTTTTTCCGTATAGATCTCCAGCGGGTCGCCCTCACGGATGCGGAGGGTGCGGCGGATCTCCTTGGGGATGACGACTCTGCCAAGGTCGTCGATGCGGCGAACGATACCGGTTGCTTTCATATTGTCAAACCTTTCCTGTGTGTATTCTGAATTGATGAGAATTTGCGGAAAATCATCTGGCAGTATTATTTGCGTCCAAGAAACAGTTATACTGGAAAAATCATGCTGATATTACGCTGAAAAGATGGAAAAGGTATTTTACAAAATCGAGCGAATCATTTATAGTAAAGACAGAATTGTTTGTCCGCTGCGGACAGACAAATTTCAAGAGGAGGAAAGTAAATGAAGATTTTAGGTCTGTCTGGCGGCACGCTCAACGGCGCCAACGATGCATTGTGCAAAGAGGCTCTGATGGCCGCGCAGGAAGCCGGCGCTGATATCGAATTTATCAACCTGAACACACTGGAACTCAAACCGTGTACCGGCTGCAAAGCCTGTGTCATCGGCCTGTTCTCCGGCCGCGGCAACGCCTGCGTGCTGAAAGATGACATGCAGTGGCTGATTGATAAAATGTATGACGCTGACGGCATTGTGTTTGCCATCCCCATCTTCTGCAAGACTGCGCCCGGTCTGTTCCATAACCTCATGGATCGCTTCGGTCCGCGTATGGACAAGGGTAACCTGATGATTGCACAGAAGATCGCGGAGGAGCACGGCGGTAAGCCGGTTGATCCCAAGTATCTGAAAGAAACAGTCGTCTCTTACATGGGCATCGGCGGTTCGGACTGGGCATCCCGCATCCAGTGCGATCACGCGGCGCTGACTCTGACACCCAAGTGGACGCTGATTGATAACCACCTGTTCCCGTGGTCGCTGTCGATCATTATGAACGACGAAGCCATTGCCTATGCGCACAAGATGGGTGCGGATCTGGCGGCGGCTGCGAAGAAGATCGAAGACGGCACATTTGTCCCCGGCCACGGTATCATTAACGAGGACTACAAGGGTCCGAACGGCGTTTGCCCCTATTGCCACAGCAGCAACTTCTACCTGCAGGAAGACGGCACGGCGATCTGCTGCGTGTGTGGTACGGAAGGCGTGATGAAGAACGTCGACGGCAAGTATGTCTTCGAATTTGACGCGGAGAAGTGGATTCCGCACGCACACGACTCCATTCCCGGGAAGTTCATCCACGGCGACGACATCCAGCGCAATGAGGGTGAGTCCCGCGCGCTGATGAACACGGAAGAAGCCAAGGCGCGCAAGGCCAAATACCGCGACTTCATCAAGTCCACCAAGCCGGAATAATCCATCCATAAATAAAACGAGGCGCTTACCAGTCGGTAAGCGCCTCGTTTATGTTATTGGGATCAGCCGCCGAAATAGGCCTTCTTGACCACGTCGTTGTGGCGGATCTCATCAATCGGACCTTCTGCAACGACATTGCCGACCTGCAGGGTATAGCAATAGTCGGCCGTGCCGAACGCCAGATGGACATTCTGCTCAACGAGCAGAATGCTGGTGCCGCGATTTTTGCGGATGTCACGGATCTTTTCGCCGATGTCCTCGATAACGGCAGGCGCCAGACCCAGAGACGGCTCGTCAAGACAGAGAAGCTTGGGGTTGGCCATGATGCCGCGGGCAATGGCGACCATCTGCTGCTGACCGCCGGAAAGCGTACCGGCCTTCTGCTTTGCACGCTCGCGCAGGATGGGGAACAGGTCGTAAACGTACTCCAGATCGGCTTGAATTCCCTCTTTGTCCTTGCGCTGTGTCGCGCCGAGGATCAGGTTTTTGTAGACGGACAGATACGGGAACAGGTGGCGGCCTTCGGGGACCAGCACCAGACCCTTCTGCACGATGTTCTGTGTGGGCGTGTTGGTGATATCCTCGCCGTTGAATACGACGGAGCCCTGCGTTTTGCCCACGATGCCCAGCGCTGCATTCAGCGTGGTGGACTTGCCGGCGCCGTTCGAGCCGATCAGCGTGACGATGCCGCCCTGCGGGACGGTCAGGTTCACGTTGTGGATTGCAACGGATTTGCCGAACATGACCTTCAGGTTACGGATCTCTAAAATATTGCTCATACCGTACCTCCGAAATAGGTCTTAATGACAGTGGGATCCTGACGCATACCTTCAGCGGTGCCTTCAAAGATCTTCTCGCCAAAGCTGATGACCGTGACGCTGTCGACGATATCGAGGATCTGCATGTTGTGCTCAACGACCAGAACGGTGATGCCCTTGTCGCGCATGTTGGAGATGGCGTTGATGGAGAAGGCGATCTCCTCCGGGTTCATGCCGCCCAGCGGCTCGTCGAGCAGGAGCAGCTTCGGCTTTGTGGCCAGCGCACGGGCCACGCCGAGGATCTTCTGATAGCCGTGAGGCAGATTTTTTGCCAGCTCATTGCGCATATGGCTCAGACCCAAAAACTCGAGGATCTCATCAGCAGACTTGGCGATATACTTCTCGTTCTCCCGATAGGTTGCGGTGTTGAAGAACACCTGCCCGATGGTGGAGTGCGGACGCATATGATACGCTGCGGTCACGTTCTCGAAGACGGTGAAGTCGCCGAACAGCGGGTTGAGCTGGAACGTACGGCCGATACCCATCTTGGCCACTTCGTGCGGACGAGCCTTGGTGATTTCCTTGCCGGCGTAGAAGATATGGCCGGAGCTGGGCATATGTACGCCGGTGATCAGGTTAAAGAATGTAGACTTGCCGGCGCCGTTGGGGCCCAGGAAGCCCTTGATCTCGCCTTCTTCAATGGAGAAGTCCAGATCGTGCATAACGGTCAGACCGCCGAAGCGCTTGGTCAGGCCGGAAGTTTCAAGCAGTTTCATTCCTGATCCCCTCCCTTCGTCATTTCCTCCACTTCTTTCTTCTCTGCGCGCTTCGCCTTAGCAGAACGGATCGCGGCGGGGATGCCGTAGAGGCCGCCGGGAAGCAGATACGCAACGATCAGCAGAACACCGGCAGTCAGGAACGGAGTGTAGGCGGAATTGGTGCCAACCCAACGGCTGAAGGCGATGAACGCGCTGCTCGTGGCGGTGCCGCTCATGCTGGTCAGCAGGCTGGAGAGGTTGGTGACCACCGTGATAACAACTGCGCCGAGCATCGGACCGAGGATGTTGCCGGTACCGCCGATCATCATATACATGATGATCCAGAGCGTGGTGCTCATGGAGTAGCTGTAGTAAGACAGTGTGGTCATATAGAGCGCCTGACAGCCGCCCATCAGGCCGGCGAAGAAGCAGCCGACGCCGACGGCAAGCAGGCGATAGAACGTGGGATTGATGCCGATCGAGGCGGCAACGTCTTCCGACTGGGCCAGTGCCCGCAGGGTTGTGCCGATGCGGGAATGCTCAAAGCGATACATCACCGCAATGGAGAGGATGGCCAGCAGCAAAATGAAGAAGTAACCCATCTGCGGCTTGGTCAGACCGATCAGTTCGGCCAGATCGCCCAGCACGCCGCTGGTCAGAGACGGAATGCGGTTCAGACCGATTGCGCCGCCGGCCAGATCCCAGGAGGAAATGAGCAGCACGATGGCCTGTCCCATGAACATGGTGCCCATGGAGAAGTACATGTT
>CAZUKJ010000035.1:0-11143 GCA_964620855.1 uncultured Oscillospiraceae bacterium | reverse complement strand
TGCTCGATTGAGCCGGATTCACGCAGGTCGGAAAGGATCGGACGCTTGTCCGAACGGCTTTCGTTGGCGCGGGAGAGCTGGCTCAGGCAGATGACCGGGACGTTCAGCTCCTTGGCCATGATCTTCATGGCGCGCGACATTTCACCGACAGCGAGCACGCGGTTTTCGGCCTGTCGGCCGTTGCCGGCGGTGGTCATCAGCTGGAGATAGTCGATGATAACAAGGCCGAGATTGTCGATGCGGCGGCATTTTGCATTCATCTCTGCGACGGTGATCGACGGGTTGTCGTCGACGCGGATATCGGTCTGCGACAGCGCCGACGAGGCGATGCCGATCTTCGTCCAATCCTCCTCGGTGAGGTTGCCGGTCGTGAGCTTCTGGTTGTCTACAAAGCTCTCGTTGGAGATCAGACGCATTGCAAGCTGCTCTTTGGACATTTCCAAAGAGAAGAACGCAACCGTCTTGTTGGTTTTTTTCGCGACATTGAGCATGATGTTCAGCGCGATGGAGGTCTTACCCATGCCCGGTCGGGCGGCAATCAGGATCAGGTCCGACCCGTTGAGGCCGTTGATCTTGCGATCAAGATCGACCAGACCGGTGGACAGACCTGCAATGTCGCTGCCGGAGCGGGAGAGCTCCTTGAGCCGGTCAAAGACATTGATCAGCACCGTGCCGATGTGTTCAAGATCCTGACGCCCCTGCCCCTTGCGCAGCGCGTAGACCTTTTTTTCGGCGGCTTCGAGGATCTGCTCGGCAGAACCAACGCCCTCGTAAACGGTTTCGTTGATCTCCGTGGCCGTCTGCGCGATCGCGCGCAGCAGCGCCTTGTCGCGCACGATTACAGCGTACTGCTTGACGTTTGCGGCAGTCGGCGTGATCTCCATGAGCTGCATGACATAGTCAACCGACGAGGTTTCGTTATAGACTCCGCGCTCTTTCATCTTGTCGAGCACGGTGATCGGGTCGATGACCTCGGAGAAGTTGAACATGGAGTAGATGGTCTCGTAGATATCGCGGTTCTGCTGGAGATAAAAGTCGTCCGGCGAGAGCATACCGATCACGTCGCCGACACAGCGGCTGTCGATCAGCATCGCGCCAAGCACGGATTGCTCGGCTTCAAGAGAATGCGGTGTCTGCCGGGCAAGCAGCTCATCCATGCGGAACGCCTCCTTCGGTGTGGATTCTTACAGTTCTTCGACCTTGACTTTCAGGTCGGCAACAATCTCATAGCCAAGTTTGACTTTGAGGTTATAAACGCCGGTGGTCTTGATGGGATCGCTCTGGACGATCTTGCGTTTGTCAACATCCTTGCCGCACTGCGCGGAGAGCGCCTGCGCGATTTCGGCAGAGGTGACAGAGCCGAACAGACGGCCAGCGCCGCCGCCTTTGGCTTTTACGACGACAACGGCATCTTTCAGAAATTCCTTGAGCGCGAGCGCCTCGGCCTTTTCTCTGGCCTGCTTTTCCGCGAGCGCCTTGTCGTTCATGCGCATGGTGTTGACATTGTCCGCGGTGGCTTCAAGCGCGAGCTTGCGCGGCAAAAGGAAGTTTCGGGCGTAGCCGTCAGAGACGTCGATGAGCTGGCCTTTCTTGCCTTTGCCCTTGACATCCTGCTGCAGGATAACTTTCATGGATAATCACTCCTCATAGAATTTGTCGATGGATGCGACCAGTCGGGAGAGTGCCTCATGGACGGTCACATCCGGGACCTGTGCGCCGGCAGCTGCGGCATTGCCGCCGCCGCCAAGCGGTTCAAGAATGACCTGGACGTTTGCATCACCGATCGAGCGCGCGGAGATGATCACGCGGCCGTTATCGGGATAGAGAACGAACGAGGCCATAATGCCTGCGATGTTCAGCAGCTCGTCAGCCGCCTGTGCGGCTGTCGTGCGGTCGCTGGTGTAGTCGAGTACGGCGATGGCCATATCGCCGCGGTAGCGGCGTGCCGACTGCAGAATTTTGTAGCGCGCCAGTGCGCTGTCGAGATCGTTCTGGAACAGCATTTTAACGCTGACGGTGTCGGCACCGGCGCGGCGCAGAAATGCTGCGGCCTCGAAGGTGCGGCCGCCGGTGCGAACGGAGAAGTTCTTCGTATCGAGCACGATACCGGCCAGCAGCGCCTCTGCGTCGATCGGCAGAATATCCTGCGTCTCGACAGAGTACTGCAGAAGCTCCGTGAC
Source organism: uncultured Oscillospiraceae bacterium (assembly GCA_964620855.1). Classification (GTDB taxonomy): domain Bacteria; phylum Bacillota; class Clostridia; order Oscillospirales; family Oscillospiraceae; genus CAKTOF01. Next base: position 8,963 of record CAZUKJ010000035.1, on the reverse strand, counting down.
CAGCTCGGCTGCCGATGAGGCAAACGGCTCGTGCAGATTGAGAACAACCTGCTCGATAAAGTCTGCGGCGCGGCGGTGGTGGTCGATGACGCAGATGCGGCTGAGCGACTCGAGTAGCTCTATGGATTCCACCTGATCCGGACGGTTGGTGTCGACGACGACGAGCAGGCTGCGCGCGTCTGCCTGCAGCAGCGCTTCCTGCGCGGAGATAAAGCAGTCGGCATATTCCGGTGTGGACTGCACGCGGCTGATGAGCGCCATGGCGGCGTTTTTCTCCATGTCAACGACGATGCGTGCCTGTCTGCCCTTCTTACGGCAGATGCAGGCAATGCCGACGGCTGCGCCGATGGCGTCGAGGTCAGCGTTCTTGTGACCCATGATAAAGACGTTCGACGACTGAGAGATCAGTTCGGACAGCGAGTTGGCCATGACACGGGATTTGACCTTCGTGCGGCGCTCGGTCTCTTTGGCACGGCCGCCGTAGAAGGAGAAATTATAGCGGTTTTTGATGACAGCCTGATCGCCGCCGCGGGCCAGTGCGGTTTCGATGGCCAGCGCAGCGAACTCGTAGTTTTCCTGGAAGGTGGCGCCGTCGCGGCCGATGCCGAGGCTGATTGTCGCGGCAATACCGGACGGGTTGACGACGCTGCGAATCGAGTCGAGCAGGGAGAACTTCGCATCAATAAATTCCTGCAGATACCGGTTTTCAAAGAGGAAAATATAGCGGTTGCGTTCGATCTTTCGCAGCAGACCGCCATGGTTTTCTGCCCATTCGTTGATTTTAATATCGATGGCGGCGTTGAGCGTGGAGACGTTGTTGTCGGACAGGTTGTTGGTTAGCTCGTCGTAGTTGTCGATCAGGATGATCGAGGTGATCGGACGCGAGAGCACATACTCGTCGCGGACATTGAGCAGCTCGGTCACGTCGACCAGATAGATCGAAGCGAGCATCAGCGGTTTGCCGCCGTCATCAGAGCGGACCAGATTGCCGAAAACGCGGAAGCGGCGGCCGTTGTAGACCAGTTCTTCCGGGGATTCCGGTTTGCCTTCGACCAGCCAGGTGATCGACAGGCTCGGAAAAACATCGTGCATCTTCTTGGTGAACAGTTCGTCGCCGCAGCCGGTCAGGTGGATAAACAGGTTGTTGCCCCAGATGATCTCACCGGAGCGCATACTCACAACCATCATCGGCAGTGGCATATTGACTGTCTCGCTCGAAGCAGAGTCTGCCGACAATGTGGTCGACTGAATGTACTTGAGGATCTCCCGCTTGCGGCGCACGCTGGTTGCGCGGTAGATGACAAACAGCAGCACCGTCAGCGCGATTTCACCAACAGCCAGCCATTTCATCTCCCACTGCCAAACCAGAGAGGCGGCAGCATACAGCAGCATGACGATAAAGTACAGCGCCATGCTCGGCTCAAGCATCCGGCTCAGTTTTTTATTCACAAGGCATTCTCCCTTCAAAGGATCCGTCTCATTCAATATTATAATAACGTCAGAATATTATATCAGGAAAATACCGGATTTGCAATAAAAGAAGAGAAATCCGGGATTCTTCCGACAGGCGGTATGCATCTGCTGTAAATCCAAAATTTGAGTATACTTCGACAGCGATTTGTGTTATACTATCAGAGTATGAAGCCCCGAGCGGCTCAAAACGGTAAGTTGTGTACAAGACGTACAGACAGATAGAACCCGGCGCTTTCCGGCGGCCGGGAAACAACAAAATATGGATCGGGAAGCAGACGAATCCCTGCGGATACGGCGAGACGGGGCCGGAATCCAATGGCTCGTGTGCGCGGCTTTGTTGCGCGCTTTTTTCGCTGCGGCCGATTCATCCATTCAGTATTTGAAAAAATGTGCGTCGCCAAAATGGAGACGACAGAAATCCCAAGTGCCCGCCGGCAGGCGGCGCGGAGCAGCCACTCCGCGATGATAAGGAGTAGTGAATACAATTTGGCTGAGAAACTGAAAATCATTCCCCTTGGCGGTCTCGACGAGATCGGCAAGAATATTACTGCGGTCGAATACGGAAACGATATCATCGTTATCGACTGCGGCATGGGCTTCCCGGAAGACGATATGTACGGCGTGGATCTTGTCATCCCGGACGTCAGCTACCTGGTCAGGAATCAGGCCAAGCTGCGCGGCATCTTTCTGACGCATGGCCACGAGGACCACATCGGCGCGCTGCCGTATGTACTCCAGCAGATCAAAGCGCCGGTCCACTCGACGCGCCTGACGATGGGTCTGGTCGAACTGAAGCTCAAAGAACACGGACTGCTCGACAAATGCAAGCTCTATACGCACGAGGCCGGTGAAACGGTCAAGGCGGGCTGCTTTGAAGTCGAGTTCATCCATGTCAACCATTCCATTGCCGACGCTGTGGCGTTTGCGCTCCACACACCGGTCGGTACGGTGCTCTTCACCGGCGACTTCAAGATCGATCCGACTCCGGCGGAGGGCGGCATGATCGATCTGGCGCGCCTCGGCCAGCTTGGCAACGAGGGTGTGCTGGCGATGCTCTGTGAGTCGACGAATGTCGAACGCCCAGGCTACACCGCCTCGGAGCGCACGGTCTACGAGGGCCTTGACGGCCTGTTCAAAGGCTGCGATCAGCGCATTATCGTCACGACATTTGCCTCGAATGCACACCGCATCCAGTCGATTCTGACCATCGCGCACAAGTACGGCCGCAAGGTGGCTGTCACCGGCCGCAGCATGGAGAACATCCTCAAGGTCTCGGTCGAACTGGGCTATCTTGATGTGCCGGAAAACACGCTCGTCGAGCTCAACGCGATCAAGTCGCTGCCGAAGGATAAGGTCGTGATCGTTTGCACCGGCTCGCAGGGCGAGAATATGTCGGCGCTCTACCGCATCGCGTTTTCGACGCATAAGCAGGTCGAGATCCAGCCGGGCGACCGCATCATCATCTCCGCTTCGGCCATCCCCGGAAATGAGGTTGCCGTGAGCAACATCATCAACGAGCTCTATCGCAAGGGCGCAGATGTGATTTACGACAAGATGGCCGACCTGCATGTTTCCGGCCACGCCTGTCAGGAGGAGCTGAAGATCATCCACGCGCTTGTGCGCCCGAAGTATTTCATCCCGGTGCATGGCGAGCAGCGCCACCTCTGGACGCATGCGCGTCTGGCGCAGTCGATGGGTATGGAGCCGCAGAACATCGTGATTGCAGATGTCGGCCGCGTGATCGAGCTGACCGGGCGCTCTTGCAAGATGGCGGGCACCGTCCCCGCCGGCAAGGTGCTCGTCGACGGCTCCGGCGTCGGCGATATCGGCTCGGTTGTCCTGCGTGACCGCAAGCATTTGGCGGAAGACGGCGTCATCATCGTCACCGTCACACTCTCGCAGGAAAACGGCGACATCCTCTGCGGACCGGAGATCATCACCCGCGGCTTTGTCTATGTCAAAGAGTCGGAAGACCTGATGGAGGAGCTGCGCCGCGTTGCGATGGAAGCGCTCGAAAACTGTCAGCGCAAGCGCATCACAGACTGGGCAGCCATCAAGGCGGCGGTCAAGGGCGACCTGTCCGGCTTCCTCTACAAGAAGACCAAGAGAAGTCCGATGATCCTGCCGGTCATCATGGAAGTATAAAACCTGCCGGGCTGGTGCGGGAGTCTCCATCCCGCCTGCCGGCGAAAAAACGACTTAAACTGCCGCAAAGCGCCGGCATGAATGGCTGAAAACAATTCGGGAGTGTTGCATTTTGCAACACTCCTTTTTTGCCGGAAAGGTTTGCAATTGCGGTCCAACGGTGCTACAATCGAGCCGAATAAGGAGGCGACAGAGTGAAAAGCAGAACAAAGGGTATTTTGTGTATTCTTGCGGCGGCCATGAGCTTTGCGCTGATGGGAGTATGTATCCGTCTGGCAGGTGATGTGCCTTCGATGCAGAAGAGCTTCTTCCGCAACAGTGTTGCGGCGATCTGCGCGGGGTTCGTGCTGCTGAAAAACAAGCCGGAGTTTCATATAACCGGCAAGACCTTCGGCCTCCTGATGGCGCGCGCGGTGTGCGGTACGGTGGGACTGCTGTGTAATTTTTATGCGGTCGACCATCTGGTGCTGGCCGATGCGTCGATGCTCAATAAGATGTCGCCGTTTTTTGCCATCATTTTCTCGTGGATCCTGCTCAAAGAGCGGCTGAGCCTGCGGCAGGCGATCGCGGTCGTCGTAGCGTTTGCGGGCTGCGTGCTTGTTGTGCGGCCTTCACTGTCAAATATGGATCTTGTGCCGTCGCTGATCGGGCTGCTCGGCGGACTCGGCGCCGGCGTGGCCTACACGTTCGTGCGCATGATGGGGCGGTACAATGTGCCCGGTGCGGTGATCGTGTTCTTCTTCTCGCTGTTTTCTACGCTGGTTGTCACGCCGTATCTGATCATCGTCCGTGCGCCGATGACAGCTATGCAGATCTTCTGGCTGATTATGACGGGTGTTGCGGCAGCCAGCGGACAGTTTGCCATCACCGCAGCGTACACCTTTGCACCGGCACGGGAACTGTCGGTCTATGACTATTCGCAGGTCATCTTCTCGGCCATTCTGGGCTTTTTCCTGTTCGATCAGGTGCCGGATGTGCTCAGCGTGGTCGGCTATATTCTTATCATCGGTATGGCGCTTTATATGTTTATCTACAATCATAAGCAGGATCACCTTGCGGCCCTGCAGAAACAGGAGGAACACCATGCACATCCCGTTTCTTGCAACGAGTGATGAGCTTGCGGCGGCGGTGGAGGAACTGGGCTTTCTTCCGCTGATGCCGGGGGCGCTTGCCGGCTTCTCGGTCTACGAGCATACGGACGAATCGGCGTGGTTTACCGGAGATCGGGAGCGCTGCCCGTGGGAATGGCGCTATGTGCTCACGCTGGATGACCGTGTGGTCTATGGCAAATTCTTCGGCGGCAAGGCCGGATACATTTCCAGAGAACTGCTGCCGCTGTTCGCCAACTACCGCCGTGACGGCTATGACTTTGACTCGCTCTATGAAGACGGTAAGGCTACCCGCAAGGCCTGCCGGATCATGGCATGCTTTTCGGACGCAGAGCGTCTGGCATCGTGGCAGCTGCGGCAGCTGGCCGGATTCGGCCGCGGTGGGGAAAAGGGCTTTGAAGGCGCGCTGACGGCAGTGCAGATGCAGTGCTATCTGGCGGTCTGCGGCTTCGAGCGCAAGCGCAGCCGACGCGGCGATGAGTACGGCATGCCGACAAGCATATTCACCCGGCCGGAGACGCGCTGGGGCGAAGACTTCGTCCGCAGCGCCTATTCGCAGGACCCGCAGGCGTCGCTCGAGCAGCTCTGCAGCCGTCTGGCGCGCATTGCGCCGGATGCATCAGAAAAAGAACTCAAACGCTTTCTGAAATAAAATGCGCTCCGGTATGAACCGGAGCGCATTCGCTGCGTCCTCATAAGAAACCATAGCCTCTTCCCTTGTCCATTTGCGGCATTTTGTCGTTGTTTTTTCTTGTGTTACATCCAGTAGCACGGCGAAAAAACGCCTTGAACTGCCGCAAAGCGCCGGCGGGAATGGCTGAAAACAGTTCCGGACCACAAGCACATGCTTGTGGTCCGGAATCTATGTTTTCTTATTCGGACTCCGCTTTCATTATTTTTCTTTTTCCTCCGGCGACTGCTTTTGCCGCAGGATGCTGAGCACCTGCTCGCAGGCGATTTTCGTCGCACTGGAGACAACGGCCAGATCAAGTGCGAAGTTTGCCAGTTCGTCGTCTTGGGTATTCGGATCAACAGACTTGGCCACATCGGTAAAGCTGATGTCGATGCGCTCCAAAAAGCCCTGATAGAACGTCTGCTCGCTGCCGGTCGTAATCTCGCTGCGAAGCAGCAGCTTCATGTCCTTGACAGACAGGACGTTTTTCAGCAGCGAGATGGCAGTCAGATAGACCAGATGTTCGCGGCTGTAACGCTTGCCGTTGGCGCGCGGCAGAAGACCGTCTTTGATGTAGTTGTTGATCATCGCGGAGGTCATCGGCGGATCGCTCAGCTCGCTTGCGCCGATCGTCTGGCGGCGCAGATAGCTGACGACCTGATCCATATAGAGCGTCAGATCCGGCAGGGAATCCCAAGCCACGGGCCGCTGCGTCTCCAGCATCTCGCGCAGTTCGGTCAATTCCTGCATAATGGCCCCCCTTTTCGTGTCTCATAGTAATCCGTATTATATCACGTTATGCCTGAAATGCCAACATCGAAAATAGTCTCCAACGAAGGTTGGCGTGTTGAACATGCCTGGTTGGTATGATATAATTTCTGATATTACGAAACGAGGGGGAATGCAGCTATGACACGCGAAGAAGTGATGCTGCGGCAGCTGGCGGGGCAGCACCTGTTGGAAAAGGCGCCGTATGACGCTGTGGTGCGCGACCTGCTTGGCGTGCAGGCGCAGTTTCTCTCGAATGCGCTGCACGCGCTCGCCATCCGCTGCGACGATTTCACTGAGGAAGCGGCACAGATGATGGTCAAGAGCTGGACACTGCGCGGTACGGTGCATGTATTTTCGCCGGAGGATCTGCCGCTGTTTCTGCACGAAGGCCGCAGACATTTCCTTCGCCCCTGCGATACACTGGAGGCAGACGAGTATGTGACGCGCGAACGGAAGCGGTATTTTGCGGAGCTGATCACAGACAGTGTGGCCGCAGGCGTCAGTACACGCGAAGCGCTCAAGGAAGTCTGCGCGGCGCACGGCATGACACAGCAGGAGTCGGAGAGCATCTTCAATTCATGGGGCGGTACGATCCGCGCTCTGTGCGAAAACGGCACACTCTGCCACACAGTGCAGGAGAAAAAGGCATTTCGGCTCTGTCCGTCGTTTGTACCGATGGCCGAAGACGCGGCGCGGCTGGAGCAGGCGCGGCGGTATTTTACCCATTACGGCCCGGCGACGGTCAAGGATGCGGCGTATTTCTTTGGCGCGACGCAGAAAGAAGTGAAAGTCTGGTTGGCGCAGCTGCCGGTCGTGTCTGCCGACTGCGGCGGCAGAACATATTACTGGATCGAAACCAACCGGGTGCCGCAGACCGATCTGCCGGACTGTATTCTGCTGGCAGGCTTTGACCAGCTTCTGCTTGGCCATGAAAAATCCGAGAGCCTGTTTCTGCCGCCGGAGCACCTGCGCGGCATCTTCAATCTGGCAGGTATCGTAATGCCGTCTGTGCTGCTGCACGGCAGCGTGGTCGGCAAGTGGAAAAAGTCCGGCCGCAAGTGCGCCATCACGCTGTTTGAATTGGTTGGAGAAGCCGATAAAAAGAAAATTGAAGACTGCGCGCTGCAGCTCTGGCCGGAGTTGAGCGGACTGACATTCCAATAACATTGCAAAAAACCGACGATCCGACCAGTCAGGTCCGGATCGTCGGTTTATTCTTTGGCGGTTCGGCGCGGCAGATGAGCGCGCTGCACAAGGCCGATGATCTGTCCCGACAGGATAACGGTCAGTAGGGAGTAGCCGAGACGGCGCAGCGGGAGATAGCTTGCCGACAGGCCGAGCACGAGAAAGTCGCTGACGAGATAGATCTGCTCGATCTTCACATGCAGCAGGTGCGAAAGGCTCATGGCCAGCGCATCGTCCCCACCGCTGGCACCGCCGATGCGGACGCACAGACCTGCGCCAAGGCCGACGAACACCGCGCCAAGTACGGCGGCCAGCAGCGGCATGTCATACAGCTGCGGCCAGAGGGGGTTAAACTGTTCGATGATCCGGTATGCGACGGAAAAGCTCGTGATCGCAATGCCGGAGTAGATCAGGAAGTCCCGGCCGAGCAGCTTCCATCCGAGCAGAAAACACAGTGCGTTGATTATAAAACCGGAAAATGCAGGGGAGATACCGAACCAGTATTCCAGCAGCAGCGTCAGGCCGAGCACACCGCCTTCGGTTACATCGGCCAGCGCGTGGACATGATACAGGCCGAATGCGAGAAGCACGCTGCTTAAGCTGGCAACGACACAGGAAACGGGCTTGATCGTTCGAAACATAAAAACCTCTTTTGACAAACGGCCGGCCCGGGAAGAACCCGGGCCGTTCGTGATAGATTGGGGGATTTTACAGCTTCAGGATTGCACCCTCGCTGGCCGGAGCAACCATCTTGGCATAGCGGGCGAGGTAGCCGGTCTTGACCTTCGGCGCGGGGCAGACCCACACTGCGCGGCGCTCGGCAAGCTCCTCGTCGGACACCAGAAGGTCAATGCGGCAGTTCGGAATGTCGATGGCAATGCGGTCACCGTCGTGCACCAGACCGATGATGCCGCCCATTGCGGCCTCCGGACAGACGTGGCCAATGGCCGCACCGCGGGTCGCGCCGGAGAAACGGCCGTCGGTGATGAGCGCAACACTCTCGCCGAGTCCCATACCACAGATGGCAGACGTCGGGTTGAGCATCTCACGCATACCCGGGCCGCCCTTTGGGCCTTCGTAGCGGATGACAACAACGTCACCGGCTTTGATGCCGCCGGCGTAGATCGTCTCGATTGCCTCTTCTTCGGAGTCAAACACGCGGGCCGGGCCTTCATGCACCATCATCTCGGGTGCGACGGCGCTGCGCTTGACGACGCAGCCGTCGGAAGCAAGGTTGCCGCGGAGCACGGCGATGCCGCCGTAGTTCGAGTATGGATTTTCAATCGGACGGATCGTCTCAGGATCAAGATTCACAACGTCTTCGAGGTTTTCTGCAATGGTCTTGCCGGTGACGGTCAGAAGATCGGTGTGCAGCAGATTCTTCCTCGTCAGCTCTTTCATTACGGCCCAGACGCCGCCTGCGCGCTCCAGATCCTCCATGTACGTCTCACCGGCCGGGGCAAGGTGGCACAGGTTCGGTGTGCGCGCGGAGATCTGGTTGGCAATGTCGAGGTTGATGGCAACACCGGCTTCGTGGGCGATGGCGGGCAGATGGAGCATCGAGTTGGTCGAGCAGCCGAGCGCCATATCCATGGCCAGCGCGTTTT
>CAZUKJ010000034.1:0-11185 GCA_964620855.1 uncultured Oscillospiraceae bacterium | reverse complement strand
TTCTGTTTTCATACGCCGCCCGCCTCGCTTTGTCTGAGTTTTTCCGCCTGATCGGCTGTCACAAGCGCGTCAATCAGTTCGTCAAGCGTGCCGTCCATAATCGCACCGATCTGATAGAGCGTCAGGCCGATGCGGTGATCGGTCACGCGGCCCTGCGGGAAATTATAGGTACGGATGCGCTCATTGCGCATACCGGTGCCGACCTGACTTTTCCGTTCCGCCGAAAATTCTCCTTCGATGCGCTCGGCCTCGATCGCATAGAGCTTGGAGGCAAGCATTGCCATCGCCTTTTCCCGGTTCTGGAACTGGCTGCGCTCCTGCTGGCACTCGACCACCATGCCGGTCGGAATGTGTGTCAGGCGCACGGCCGATGAAGTCTTGTTGATATGCTGGCCGCCTGCGCCGGAGGATCGGAACACATCCATCTTCACATCCTCCGGACGGATCTCAACCGACGCTTCATCCATCTCAGGCAGCACCGCAACCGTGACGGTCGAAGTGTGGATGCGGCCTCCGGACTCCGTCTCCGGCACGCGCTGCACGCGATGGACGCCGGACTCGAATTTCAATCGCGAATATGCGCCTTCGCCGTTGATCTGCAGCACGACTTCCTTGATGCCGCCCAGCTCCGTCTCACTCAGGCTGAGCAGTTCCACCGACCAGCGGCGCGACTCTGCGTACATCGTATACATGCGGTAAAGAGAATGCGCAAACAAGGCGCTTTCCTCGCCGCCAACACCGCCGCGAATCTCCATAATGACGTTCTTCCCATCATTCGGATCACGCGGCAGAAGCAAAATTTTAAGCTCTTCCTCAATGCGCTCCATCGAGTCTTTCGCCTGCTGGAACTCCTCCTGGCAAAGCGCTTTCATCTCCGGATCTGCGCCCTCCGCCAGATCCCTGGCGTCGTTCATCTGCTGCTGAGCATTTCGCCAGAGGCGCCATGCAGTCACGATCGGTGCAAGCTCGCGCTGCTGGCGAAGCATCTGCGCAGCCGCCTTGGGATCGGCATAAAAGTCAGGCTGCGACGAGCGCTGTTCCATCTCCAGATAACGGTTTTCTACCTCTTCAAGCCGCTGCATTACATTTGGCAGCAATCCGCAGCACCTCCCGATTCATTCATCTTTGACAATATAGTATACCAGATTTCGCAGCTTGTGTAAACCGCGCCGAAAGAAAGTCTGCCGCGGTGCATCATTTCTCCGCAAACGGGCAATACTGAAATGCATTGAAAGTCGTTTTGAATCATGGTACAATATCCCCAAACGGAGGGATTTACTATGGCAATCATCAAGGACCTGCTCAATCAGGTCACGTTTGACGAGGTCTGGACGGAATTGACGAAGTCTTCCGGCGCGATCGATGCTTACAAAGAAAGTTTTCAAAATATTTTTGAAGAGCTGCGTACCGCAGAGCCGGTGGAAAACACTGCGCAGCTGACCATCTGGCTGAAAATGGCGTATGACCCGTTCGCCGGCTTCTATTTTGGCGACGAGGAGGACACCGATGACGAGGAAGAGCCGGAAGAATATCTGCAGCTGTTTGCCTACAAACCCGGCGACGAGGACAGCTACGCCATCGGCGTCAAGCCGCCCGAGCAGATCGTCGGTCTGGCCGTTGCAGACGAGACTGTGCAGGAGTATTCTGCCGCGACCATCATCGCTTACTGCCTGACCGAGATCACCTATTCCTCTTCCATTGCGTCATCCACCTACGGCACAAAGATGGATCAGGCCGGCGGCGGAATCTATGCCGCGCAGGCGTGCATGGACGGCGGCCTGCAGGGCCTGTCGCTGGAACATCTGCGCGAGCAGATGGGGCTGGACAATGCCAAGGAAGACCTGAAATCAAAATATGGATTTTTGTTCTGATACAGGAGGGAGGCTTCCATGAACAACGACAACATCATTGACGCCGGTTTTCACAAAAAGCCCGGATGGAAACGCACCATCGTGAACATACTACTCACGCTGGCGTTTGGCGCAGTCTACTATTATTTCACGCTGCCGGCCTTGAATGTCCACGCAGCGGAGATGTATCAGTTTGCGATCCTGCTGCTCGTTGTCTTTATCGGGCTGACGCTTCTGTCATCCGGTCTGTCTGCGATCCTCAATGACCCGCAGGAAGCCAAAAACGCAATCAAGTCCAACTGCAAGCTTCCCCTGCTGCTGGTTGCGCTGATTCTGGCGGTCTGCCTCGTCGGCAGCATTTCCGGTCTGGTCATTCTTCGTGCCGGCGCCTACAGCGAACTGCTCGTACCGGAAACGGGCGACTTTGCCAACGAAGTCCAGCAGATCTCCTACGATCAGATCCCGATGCTCGACAAAGACTCTGCCAATGTGCTCGCCACGCGCAAGCTGGGCGAACTGAGCGACCTCGTCAGCCAGTTTGAGGTCGACTCCGATTCCGTGCAGATCAATTTCCAGAACCAGCCGGTTCGGGTGACCTACCTGAACTACGGTGACTTCTTCAAGTGGTGGAACAACCGTTCCGCCGGCATCCCGGCCTACCTCGTCACCGACATGGTCACGCAGGAGGTCTCCGTCGTCCGGCTCAGCGAAGGTATGCACTATTCGCCGTCCGAGCTGTTCAACCGCGATCTGATGCGCCACCTGCGCTTCCGGTATCCGACGAAGATGTTTACCGATGTCACCTTTGAGATCGACGAAGATGGAAATCCGTGGTGGGTGGCCTCTGTCTCCACCCGCACGATCGGGCTGTTCGGCGGCGAGGATATCATCGGCGCCGTACTCTGCGACGCTGTGACCGGCGAAACCGTCTACTACGAGATCGCGGACGTACCGACCTGGTGTGACCGTGTTTACGAGGCCGACCTTCTGATCGAGCAGTACGACTACTACGGCCAGTATCACAACGGCTTTATCAACTCGATCTTCGGTCAGACCGACTGCACCGTGACGACAGACGGCTACAACTATATCGCCCAGAGCGATGATGTCTGGCTGTATACCGGCATTACTTCCGTCGGCGGCGATCAGGGCAACATTGGCTTCATTCTCGTCAACCAGCGAACCAAGGAAGCCCGCTACTACTCCTGCGCCGGTGCAGAGGAATACTCGGCCATGGATTCTGCCGAAGGCGCCGTGCAGCAGTATAGCTACAATGCAACATTCCCGCTGCTGCTGAACATCGGCGGGCAGCCCACGTACTTCATCGCGCTCAAGGACTATTCCAGCCTTGTCAAGATGTACGCGATGGTCAACGTACAGCAGTATCAGATCGTTGCAACCGGTTCGTCCGTGGCAGAGTGCGAGCAGAACTATCTGGCTCTGCTGCAGAAAAACGGGATCACCGCAGAAGGCGGCACTGCCGGCCCTGCTGTCTACGAAGTGTCCGGTACCATTGCGGAGATCCGCTCGGCGGTGCTCGACGGTACGACCTATTACTATCTCCGCCTCGAAGGCGATACGATTTTCTACCGCGTCAGTGCGGCCGAATGTGAGGCTGTGGTCATCGCAAACGTCGGAGACGATGTGACCGTGACCGCAGACGAAAACTCCGGCGGCAGCATTATCCGGGCAAATTCCATTGCATAAAGGTGATTGATTTGAGAAAGCACGATCAGCGCATGGCCCTGCTCAGGGCCGCGCTGATCGTTTTTCTTTTCCAGTTATTCTCTCCAATAGCGCGCGCTGCCGACGCCGTCCCGACCGGCGGCACCCTGCCGCGCTATGTCGCGCTCACCTTCGACGACGGCCCGTCCGGCGCGCAGACAGACTATCTGCTCAACGGTCTTCGAGCGCGCGGTGTCCGCGCAACCTTCTTTCTCTGCGGCTATCGTATGGAGAAATATCCCGGGTTGGTCGGACAGATCGCCGAAGACGGTCACGAGCTGGCCGTACACGGCTTTACGCATCGTTATCTGCACACGATGGCGGAAGAGGAAATCACACAGGAACTGGCCGATACGGCAGCCATGATCACAGAACTGGCCGGTGTGCAGGCGCGGGTGTTCCGGCCGCCCGGCGGGCTGTACTCCGAAGAAGTGCTCACTGCCGCCGAGGATGCAGGCATGTCCGTCGTTCTCTGGAACATCGACACCTACGACTGGCGCGACAAAAATGCCGGTACCATCGCCCAGCGCATCGTGTCGCAGATTCATTCTGGTGACGTTGTGCTGCTGCATGACCTCAACCGTGCCTCTGCCGACGGCGCACTGCAAGCCATCGACGCGCTGCAGCGCAGCGGCTGGGAGTTTGTGACAATCTCCGAATTGGCGCTGCTGACCGGGCAGGAATTGACCCCAGGGCAAATCTTTGAACTCCCCCCGCGCTAATCAAACGTGGTGCACAAACCAAGCATTGATAAAATTACAAAGGGACGCTTCCTGTGAAGCGTCCCTCTGCTTTTTGATCTTGGAAGGTGGATTCAGCCGAAAAACTCGTCAATCTGCGCCGCCGTTGCCTTGACCGAGCCCTGCACGAAACCGGGCTGCTTCCCACCGCCGCGGCCGTTGAGCGCCTCATTCATGCGCTTTACCAGCTCGCGCACATCTCCATCCGGGTCTCCGATGGCATATTTATAGCCGAGCTCGTCGTTTCCTGCAAACACGGCGCACTTGCCCCGGCAAGTGCCGAGCACCGCATCCGCCAGACGGCGCACCGCATCCGCGCTCATCGGTTCGCGGATCATAAACACATCGCCCCGGTTGCGGACCTCACGGGCAATGCGCTCGAAGCTCTCGTCCTCAAGCGCCGTCACACGCTGCGCCAACGCCGCTTTTTCGTTCAGCGTCCGTTCGACCAGCTCTGCCGTCTGATTCAGCTTTGCACTCAGCAGCACGGAAACTTTGTGGTTCTGTTCCGCGCTCATGCAGGCAAATTCATAGGCGCGGCGGCCGCAGAGCAGCTCGATGCGGACGCCCTCATGGAACTTCACACACGAAAGCGCCTTGATCATGCCGACCTGACCGGCAGAGCGCACATGTGTACCGCAGCAGGCGCAGACATCGCAGCCCGGAAATCGCACGATCCGCACCTGTCCGGTCAGTGCCTTTTTGCTGCGATAGTCCAGCTCGTCAAGTTCCTGCTGCGTCGGGTACATAATCTCCACCGGATCATTGCGCCAGATGGCCTCATTCGCCATGCGCTCGATCTTCTGCAGGCCTGCCTCGTCCACCTCGCCGTCAAAGTCGATGGTGACCGTCTCCGCGCCCAGATGGAAACCGACGTTGTTGTAGCCGTACACCTGATGGATCAGGCCGGAGAAAATATGCTCGCCGGAATGCTGCTGCATCAGATCAAACCGGCGTTCCCAGTCAATCTCGCCGCAGACTTCGCTGCCAACTGTCAGCGGGCCGTCACAGTAGTGCACGACCTCGCCGTTTTTTTCATGGGTATCCGTCACCTTCACGCTGCCAAGCATGCCACGGTCGCCGGGCTGGCCGCCTCCTTCGGGGTAAAACGCCGTGCGGTCAAGGATGACGTCCCAGCGGTTTTTGTTCTGCTCGCAGGAGATGACCTGCGCGGTAAATCTCGTCTGAAATGCATCGGAATAATAGAGTTTCTCTGTCGCCATTGGGTGCCTCCGGTTCGTTATTCTTAAAAAGAATTTTACTATGTACCGCACGGATCTGTCAACGGCAGGTTTTCTTCTATCCGCGGAATTGACAAACTGAAAAAAAAGGCATACTATATTATGTGGACCAAATTCAAAAAGGAGTGAGTACAATGGACGCTGGAAGTAGTAACGGCACAATCGCAGGCCGACGATGCATCACGCCGAATGGCGTCCTGTATTCCTGAACCGATCTAGTCGGCTTCCCTTTGCGCTTTTACTTCCGATACTTATCCCCATAATGGTACCCAAGTAAAGGAGGAAAGCTAATGGCAGAACATACTGTCACCGTTGAGCGCACGCTCGCCGCGCTGCTCGAAGATAAAAAATACTCCACCTTGCGCGACATCCTCATCACAATGAACCCGGCAGACATTGCCGCTGTGTTTGATGAAATGGAGCAGGAGCGTCTTCCGCTGCTGTTCCGCCTGCTGCCCAAAGAGCTGGCTGCAGAGACCTTCGTGGAGATGGACCCGGACACGCAGGAGCTGCTCATCCGCGGCTTTTCCGATAACGAATTGAAGGAAGTTCTTGACGAGCTGTATGTCGACGACGCGGTCGACCTCGTCGAGGAAATGCCCGCCAACGTCGTCAAGCGCATCCTGAACCATGCCGACCCCGAAATGCGCAAGATGATCAACGAGATCCTTCGCTATCCGGAAGACTCCGCAGGCTCGATCATGACGACCGAGTACGTCACCCTGCGGCCGAATATGACCGTTGAAGACGCCATCAAGCGCATTCGCCGCACCGGCGTCGACAAAGAGACGATCAACAACTGCTACGTCACAAAAGACAAGACCCTCATCGGTATGGTCTCCATCCGTACCCTGCTTCTGGCGGAGGACGACGAGCGCGTTTCCGACATTATGGAGACCAACGTCATCGCCGTCAGCACCCTGACTGACAAGGAAGAAGTCGCGCAGATGTTCTCGCACTACGGCTTCCTGGCGCTTCCGGTCGTCGATCAGGAATACCGACTGGTCGGTATCACGACCTTTGACGACGCCATCGACGTCATCGAAGAAGAGGCCACCGAGGATATCGAGAAGATGGCCGGTATCTCCCCGTCGGACAAGGAGTACCTTCGCACCAGTGTGTGGGCTATCTGGCGCAACCGCATCCCATGGCTGATGCTTCTGATGGTCTCGTCCACATTTACCGGCATCATCATCAACAGCTTTGAGGCCGCGCTTGCCGCGCAGGTCGCCCTGGTCGGCTTCATCCCGATGCTGATGGGCACGGGCGGTAACTCCGGCTCACAGTCGTCGGTCACCATCATTCGTGGTCTGTCGCTTGGTGAGATTGAATTCCGCGATCTGCCCGCGATCCTGTGGAAAGAAATTCGCGTTGCGGTGCTCTGCGGCGTGTGTCTCGCTGCGACATGCTTTGTCAAGCTGCTGCTGATTGACCGCATGCTGCTCGGCAACGACGGCGTCACGGTCATTGTTGCGCTGGTCGTCTGCATTGCAATGGCGATCACCGTGCTGGTGGCAAAGATTGTCGGCTGCGCGCTGCCGCTGCTTGCAGAAAAGCTCGGCTTTGACCCGACTGTTATGGCCAGCCCGTTCATTACCACCATCGTCGACGCGCTGTCACTTCTGGTTTATTTCCAGGTCGCCACGATGCTGCTCGATATGTAGCCTCGATATGTCGCATACAAGAATCGCCCCGAAGCGGCTGCTTCGGGGCGGTCTTTTTTACGAATAGAAATCGCGGATCTTGCGCGCACGCGACGGATGACGCAGCTTGCGGATCGCCTTGTTCTCGATCTGGCGAATACGCTCGCGGGTGACGCCGAACATCTTGCCGACTTCTTCGAGCGTGTGCTGACGGCCGTCATACAGGCCGTAGCGCATACGAAGAACCTCAGCCTCGCGCTCGGTGAGCGTGCCGAGCAGATCGTCAAGCGCCTCTGCCAGCAGCATATTGGCCGTTGCTTCCGCCGGGCCGAGCATGTTTTCATCTTCCACGAACGAGCCGATGGTCGTATCTTCCTCGTCACCGACCGGGGTGTCGAGCGAGAGCGTATCGGCGGCAGTGCGAAGCGCCTCTGCGACCTTGTCATACGGCAGGCCGAGTTCCTCGGCGACTTCCTCCATGGTCGGCTCACGGCCGAGCTGCTGCGTCAGCTGACGAGAGCAGCGGGTCGCCTTGTTGATGACCTCCACCATATGCACCGGAACGCGGATCGTTCTGGCCTGATCAGCGATTGCGCGCGTGACAGCCTGACGGATCCACCAGGTTGCATATGTAGAGAATTTGTTTCCCTTTGTATAGTCGAACTTTTCGACCGCGCGGATCAGACCGGTATTGCCCTCCTGGATCAGGTCCAGAATATGCATGCCGCGGCCGGAATACTTCTTCGCGATCGAAACGACCAATCGAAGGTTCGACTCGATGAGCTTGGCCTTCGCCTTCTCATCGCCCTCGGCCACGCGCTTTGCCAGCGCCTGCTCCTCTTCGACCGTCAGCAGCGGAACCTGACCGATCTCCTTGAGGTACATGCGCACCGGATCGTCCAGGCTGTACTCTGCCGCGAGTTCAACCGGGTCGATCAGCTCCGCTTCTTCCGTTTCTGCGCTGACGGTCGTTTCCTCGGACGAATCAAGCACCAGCTCTTCGCCGGCGATCTGCATCCCCATCGACTCCAGCACATCATAAATCTGCTCAATTTTCTCGACAGAAAGCGACATGCCCTCGAGCACGGACATCAGTTCGCTCGACCGGATCAGGCCTTCCTTCTTGCCACGCTTAATCAGCGCCTGCAGCTGCGGCGGAATGGTCAGTTCTGTCTTTTCTGTTTTCTCCGTTTGTTTGGCCTTTGCCATACAGCACACCCTTGCTACCCAACATTTTTTTACAGCGCGGCATTTGGTTCGCCGCATCTGTGTGTTTGCTAAATTATATACCCGTTCGGACGACCTGACAACAGTTTTTTGTCTGTTTTTGTACTTTCGGCGAATCTTTCAGCTTTCATCCAACAGCATTCCCCAAAAAGCAGCGCTCCATACATTGATATATATGTAGGATCAGGCCAGCGCAGTCTCCAATCTGGCACGAACGGCCGCCAGAAAACCTTCGCTGGAAACGGTGGTCGCTTCGCCCTTTTCCCAAAGCGAAGCCAGATCGCCGGTCATCACACCGGATTCGATTGTCTCGATGCACGCGCGCTCAAGCTGATCTGCAAACGCGCAAAGCTGCGGCAGCTCGTCGAGTTCTCCACGCTTGCGCAGTGCGCCGGACCAGGCGAAGATTGTCGCCATCGGATTGGTCGAAGTCGGCTCGCCGTTTAAATACCGGTAATAGTGGCGCGTGACCGTACCGTGCGCGGCCTCATATTCGTATTTGCCATCCGGCGAAACAAGTACCGATGTCATCATTGCCAGCGATCCAAACGCAGTCGAAACCATGTCGCTCATCACATCGCCGTCATAGTTTTTGCACGCCCAGATAAAGCCGCCTTCCGAACGCATCACACGCGCGATTGCATCGTCGATGAGCGTGTAGAAATATGTCAGACCGGCCTGTTCAAACGCCTCGCGGAACTCCGCATCATAAATCTCGTCAAACGTCTTTTTGAACTGTCCGTCATAGAGCTTGGCGATCGTATCCTTTGCGGAAAACCAGAGGTCCTGCTTCTCGCTGAGCGCATACTGGAAGCACGAGCGGGCAAACGACGCGATGGATGTATCCTTGTTGTACTGACCGGACAGCACGCCCGGGCACTCAAAGTCGTAGATCGTCTTACGGGTCTCCTTGCCGTCGCGATCCGTGAAAACCAGCTCTGCCTTGCCTTCCGGCACGCGCAGCTCTGCGGCTTTGTACACGTCTCCGTAGGCGTGACGCGCCAGTGTGATCGGCTTCTTCCAATTCTTGACGACCGGGCTGATTCCATCGACCAGGATCGGCGCGCGGAAAACTGTGCCGTCGAGCGCCGCACGGATCGTACCGTTCGGGCTCTTCCACATCTCCGTCAGATTGTACTCGGTCATGCGCTGCGCATTGGGCGTGATCGTCGCACACTTGACTGCGACACCGTACTTTTTGTTCGCAGCGGCAGCGTCGAGTGTCACCTGATCGCGCGTGCGGTCGCGTTCCGGCAGACCGAGATCGTAGTATTCCGTTTTCAGCTCCACGAACGGCTCAAGCAGTTCGCGCTTGATTTGTGTCCAGAGCACACGGGTCATTTCGTCGCCGTCCATCTCAACGAGCGGCGTTTTCATCTGAATCTTCTCCATAACGGCACTCCTCCACAAATGGGTATTATACCACAACCGTTTTCCCGGAAGCAAGTCTTTTCTCGCGGTTTTTTGCGGTTGTCCGTCAGTTTACGATGGCTTCGCAGCGGTTGATCGGTGTTCCCATCTCATGGAAGCGCGCCTCGTAGTCCGTCATAATGCCGACCGGGCCGTCGGCATGCAGGTCGCGCGTGACGTTGCGGAGCTCAAGGCCGCAGGCTTCAAACTCCTCCAGGGAGAACTCAAACAGCGGCGAATTGTCCGTCTTGAATTCGATGACAGAACCCGGTTTGAGCACCTTTTTGTACTTTTCAAGGAAGTCGCGGTATGTCAGGCGGCGCTTGGCCGACTTCTTGCGCGGCCACGGGTCGCAGAAGTTGATATACAGCCGATCGACCTCGCCCGGCTCAAAGATCTCATCAATGCGAGTGACGTCGTCGGAAATGAAAAACACATTGGTCAGCTCCATCGCCATTGCCTTCTCCATCGCCATGACCAGCGCGTCCGGTACTTTTTCCATCGCAATGATCAGAACGTCCGGCTCTGCCTGTGCGGTCTTTACGGTGAATGAGCCCTTACCGCAGCCGACCTCAACGCGGATCTGCCTGGCTTCCGGCATCAGGCTGCGCCAGTTGCCTTTGAGTTGGTCCGGTTCGCGCAGCCAGACGCGCTCGCAGCGCTCCATACGCGGCCCAAGATTTGGTTTCTTTCGCATTCTCATATTCAAGCGGCTCCTTTACGGATATAGTGTCGCAGAGTTTAATGGTACAGTTTATTATTATATCAAAGAATTTCTTCTTCGTAAATATTTCATCTGCAATTCCTTTTGGACATTTCTTCGCCAAGATGCCACCTGCCGACACAAAAAGCTTTCCATCCTGCGAATTTCGTGCTATAATCATTGACAATCCAATATCCGGGTGTAGCGCAGTTGGTAGCGCGCCTGCTTTGGGAGCAGGATGCCGCGAGTTCGAGTCTCGCCACTCGGACCAAAAATCGACACTCTTCGACAGAAGGGTGTCGATTTTACTTATTCACTATTACCTCTTCACTCTTCACTAAACGCAAGGGTCGGTTTTTGGAAAGTAATAAGTAATAGTGAATAGTGAAGAAGTTGAGGTATCCGCTGCGCGGATGATTTAAATTCTGCCGCCGGATGGCGGCATCTCTTTTTTTCGGGGGACTTGAACCCACTTGTCATCCCCGAGCGGTTGCCGCTTAAAGCGGCGAGCGAGTGGGGACATTTGACCTAAATTTGACAAACCGTGTCTTTTTTATTTTACATGGCGCTCCTAAAATGACAACTGTACCAAGGAAATACAAATGTAAACAGTTGTCTGAAAGGAGACATTAAAAATGAAAAAAGT
>CAZUKJ010000033.1:0-11292 GCA_964620855.1 uncultured Oscillospiraceae bacterium | reverse complement strand
CGGCTCGTCGCCGTTGAACACGGCCGTACCGCCCGGGGCAAGGCCCTCGAGGATCTCGAGCTTGGCCTTCAGAATGCCCTCGCGGCTGCCGAGGTGCTCAATGTGCATCGTGCCGATGTTGCCGACGATGACAATGTCCGGATGCGCGATGGCCGTCAGGCGCGACATCTCGCCGAAGTGGTTCATGCCCATCTCCAGGACGAGCGCCTCACAGTCATCCTGCGCAGACATGACCGTCAGCGGCAGGCCGATGTTGTTGTTGTAATTTTCCTGCGTCTTGCTCGTGCGCAGGCTGCCCGAGAGGATCTGGGCCAGCATCTCCTTGGTCGTCGTCTTGCCGACCGAGCCGGTGATGCCGAACACGCGGGCCGGGAGCGTTTTTCGGTAGCCCGCGGCGATGTCGCCGAGCGCGGTGAGCGTGTCA
This sequence comes from uncultured Oscillospiraceae bacterium, assembly GCA_964620855.1. GTDB lineage: Bacteria > Bacillota > Clostridia > Oscillospirales > Oscillospiraceae > CAKTOF01. The sequence continues at coordinate 10,868 of CAZUKJ010000033.1, read as the reverse complement.
CCGACCACAACGGTCGGCGTGCCGTCACCCGACGGAAACATCGAGAGCACGGCGGCAGCGCCGTTTCTCATCGACTCGGCGATGAAGCTGTGGCCGTCAAAGCGCTGGCCCTGCAGGGCAACGTACAGGTCGCCGGGATTGACCTGATTGGAGCTGCGGGTCACGCCTGTAACGGTGAGCGTTTCATGTCCTTTTGTGACAGTGCCGCCGCACCAGTCGGCGATCTGCTGCAAAGTGATCGGTCTCATTGGCCGCTGCCTCCTTTTGTAAGTTCCTCCAGATGCGCCGCGACTTCCTCGCGCTCATCGAGGTGGTATTTGACCGTGCCGCGGATCTGATAGGTCTCGTGACCCTTGCCCGCAAGCACAATGATATCGTCTGCGCCCGCATGGTCCATCGCCCAGCGGATGGCCGTCGGCCGGTCCGGCTCAACGTGATACGGCGTCTGTGTATCCTGCATGCCGCCGAGGATCTGCGCGATGATCGCGTCCGGATCTTCCGTTCTGGGGTTATCCGAGGTCACGACCACAAAGTCGGCGCACTCGGCCGCGATGGCGCCCATGATCGGACGCTTGATCGGGTCGCGGTCGCCGCCGCAGCCAAAGACCGCGATGGTGCGGCCGCGGCAGAAGCCCTTCACCGAGCGCAGCACATTCTCCAGACCATCCGGCGTGTGCGCGTAGTCGATGAGCACGGTGTACGGCTGTCCCGGCGTCGGAACAACCTCCACACGGCCCTTGACGCCCTTTGCGTTTTTCAGCGCAGCGGCGATCTGACCGAGCGAAACGCCAAGGCCGAGCATCGTGCCGATGACGCTCATGGCGTTGTAGACCGTGAAGCGGCCCGGGATTCCCAGCTCGATGCGGCAGCGCTCGCCGCCATAGCACGCTTCAAACTCTGTGCGGTCGGCGTACAGGCAGATCTCTTTCGCCGCAAGGTGCGCGTCGTCGCGCTGCTCCGAGCAGATGAGGATGCGGCAGCTCGCCGCGTCCAAAATCCGCTGGGCATAGGCGTCGTCGGCATTGATTACGCCCTTGTCGCAGCGCGAAAACAGCATCGCCTTCGCGTCGCAGTAGGCGTCCATCGTCTTGTGAAAATCGAGGTGGTCCTGCGTCAGATTGGTGAACACGCCGGTGTCAAAATGCACCGTGGCAACGCGGTCGAGCACCAGCGCGTGCGAGGAGACCTCCATGACCACATGGGTGCAGCCCGCATCCCGCATCTGGCGAAACAGCCCCTGCAGCTCAAAGCTCTCGGGCGTCGTGCGCTCGGTCTCGATGACGCGGTCGCCGACCATGTTCTGGATCGTGCCGATCAGGCCGACCTTCGCGCTGAGCGTCTGCTCCAGCACGCTTTTGAGCAGGTAGGTGACCGTCGTTTTGCCGTTTGTGCCGGTCACGCCGATCATCGTCATCTGATCGGCCGGATGGCCGTACCAGTTCGCGCCGAGCTGCGCAAGCGCGGCGCGCGACGAGGCCACACGGACATACGGCACGTCGATCTGCGGCTCTTTTTCGCAGATGATGCACGCGGCGCCGGATTGGACCGCGGCTTCTATAAAGCGGTGACCGTCGACGGCGAAGCCGCTGACGGCGACAAACACGCCGCCCTGCATCACGGTTCTCGAATCGTAGCTGACGGCCGTGATCTCTTCCGGCAGCGTCGCGCTGCGCGAAAGGACTTCCACGCCCTGCAGAAGCTCGGATAATTTCATTGGTATCGTCTCCTTTTTTGCGCGTCAATCCTGCGCGGACATATCGGTAAACTCTACCGTCACGGTCGTGCCGCGCTTGACGCGCGCGCCCGCCGCCGGTTCCTGACTGGTCACAACGCTCGTCGACGAGTCGGTCGAGCCCTTGGCCAGCATATAGAGCTGATCGCTGTTTGCAATGGCGATATTCGCCTGATAGACCGTCATGCCGGAGAGGTCCGGAACGGTGACCATATCGGTCGGCGCATTCTCGCCCATATAGAGCACCACGGTGGAGCTGCCCGGGATCTTCGAGCCGGACGCCGGGATCTGCGCCGTGACGGTGCTGCCGGAGCCGACGACGCGGTAGTTCAGGCTGCGCTCGGACAGCGCGGATGCCGCCTCGATCTCGGTCATGCCGACCACGTTCGGCGTCGAGACCTCGACGCGGCTGATGTCGGCGTCGCTGTAGTCCGGCTCCACGCCGAGGTACGGCAGGATATCGGAAAACACGTCGCGGCAGGTCGGTGCGGCCATAATGCCGCCGGAGATGTAGTAGCCGGTCGCGGTGCTCGGGGTGTCGAGCGCGATGAGGCAGATGTACTGCGGATCGTTGATCGGCGCAACGCCGACGAACGAGACGATCTTATCTTCCACGAGCTCGCCGTATTCGTCGTACTCGTCAATCTTTTCGGATGTACCGGTCTTGCCGCCGACGCGGTAGCCGGCAACGGCGGCGTTGCCCGCCGTGCCCTCGGTGACGACCGATTCCATCAGTTCGCGCATGATCGCCGAGGTCTCCTCGCTGATGACCTGACGCAGCACGGTCGTTGTGGTCTTTTCGAGGGTGTTGCCGTCGCTGTCGAGCACCTCGCTCACAACGTACGGCTCCACCAGATAGCCGCCGTTGACAACAGCGGAGATCGCGCGCACGAGCTGGATCGGCGTGACCTTGAAGGTCTGTCCGAACGAGGTTGCAACGAGCGAGGTCTGGTTGGTCGGATCGGTCAGCACATTGACCGAGTGATACAGGCCGGAGCTCTCGCCCGGCAGGTCGATGCCGGTGCGCTCGTGCAGGCCAAATGCCTCGGCGTACTCATAGAGCTTTTCGCCGCCGAGCGAAATGCCGATGTCGGCAAAGGCGATGTTGCACGAGTTCTGCAGCGCCTGCGCCGTTGTCTCGGCGCCGTGGCCGACGGTCTTCCAGCAGTGCAGGTCCTCGGTTCGGCCGATGATGGTCGACGTCGAGCCGCCGCAGTAGAAGCTGTCTTCGAGCGTCGTCGTGCCCTCTTCGAGCGCCGCCGCAAGGGTAATCAGCTTGAACGTCGAGCCGGGCTCGTAGCCGTCGGAGACGCAGCGGTTGCGCCACTGGGCCAGACGCGCCGCGGCAACGGCGTTGTTGTACGTCTGCAGGCCTTCGGTGTAGAGCGAAGTGCCCGCGCCGTAGCTGATCGCCTGCTGATAGAGCGCCTCGAGCTCGTCGGCCGTGTCGGTGTCGTAGATCTCGAGGTAGTTGTTCGGGTCATAGCTGCCGAGCGTGGCCATCGCAAGCACCTCGCCGGTGTTGACGTCCATGACGATGCCGAACGCGCCGTTGAGCACATCATACTGCTCCACCGCCGACTCGAGGTTCTTCTCGAGGTAATACTGCACGGTCGAGTCGATCGTCAGAACAAGGCTGCTGCCGTCGGTCGCCTCGTAATATTTCTCATATTCGTAGAGCATCTCCGAGCCGTTGTTGCCCTTGGTTGTGATGATCTCACCGGCCGTGCCTTCCAGCCAGGAATCGTAGTATGCCTCGATGCCCTCCGTGCCGACGTTGTCGCTGCTGACAAAGCCCAGCACCTGCGCCGCCAGCGAGCTCGACGGATAATAGCGCTTCGTCTCCGGCTCAAGGTAGATGCCCTTGATGCCGTTTTCGTTGATGAATTCTCGCACCTGATTGCCCAGCTCGGTGTCGATCTTGCGCTTGATGATCTTATAGCGCATGGCGGTGTCGGACGCCTGCTGACGGACGAACTCCTCCGTCACACCGAGCAGCTCGGACAAGCCCGCGGCGATCAGGTCCAGATCCTGCTCTTTGTTTGCGATCTCGTTCGGATCGATAAAGACGTTTTCCACGCTGGCCGACATGGCCAGCACGTTCATGTTGCGGTCGTAGATCGTGCCGCGCTCGGCCGAAACCGTCGTCGAGCGCGTCTGGTTCGCCACAGCCAGGCCCTCGTAGTAGTCATGATCCGCGATCATCAGCTGATAGAGTGTCGCAAACAGGGGTATAAACAGCAAAAAGCCGCAGACTGCCATCACGAAAAGCGTGCGGCCGAGGATCGTCCGGCTGGCTTTTTCGCTGGCAGAAAGCTTCTTTTTGTCGTGATTTTTCTTATTTTGCATAGGGACCTCCGATGTCCTGAAACTGCGGCAAAGCATGGCGCCGAGCAAATGCAGCGCCATGCCTTGGACCGGGCTGTCCAACACCCGTTAAACGATATGAAACACTCAGCGGAAGTATGCCTTCAGATCTGTGATCAGATCGTTGATACTCTCGCTGAACGCCTCCCATATGGTCTGGGCGGCTTCGGATTTATTGGCGGTGATGACCTCGGCCTTGTCCGGGCCTGCCAGGTTGACGTAGATCGTCTGATCCGCGCCCGGCTTGGTCATATTCAGCTCCAAGGTGGCCATCTGCTCGATGCGGCTCAAGTCGATGCGGCTCTCATACTGCGTCAGGAGCACCTGCTGCTCGTCGCGCAGCGTTTCAAGGGTGCTCGTCAGCGCCGAGACCTCCTCGGTCGCCTCATAGAGGCGGACGTATGCGGAGATCATCATAAACAGCATAACGGCGACCATCGCAAGACCAACCACGACAAACGGCGAAAACGCCGCCTTCGCCTTGACGCGGACGGTTCTCGGCTGTCTGCGGATCGTCTGCTCATCCGGCAGCTCCGGATGCGGCTGCTTCGGCAGCGCATAATTGCGGTCATAGGCCGCAGAGCCGTTGGCAGAATACATTGTGTATGCGCTGCGGCGAGCAGTTTCAGCCATGTTCCGCGGCCTCCTTTCCTGTCAATTCCGATTCAATCAGAGCTTTTCCGCAACGCGCAGCTTGGCGCTGCGGGCGCGGGGATTTTCCTGCAGTTCCTGCGCGCCGGCCTCGATGGGCTTTCGCGTCAGGTTTTTGACCAGCGGCTTCTTGCCGCAGACGCACACCGGGAATTCCGGCGGGCAGGTGCAGCCTTTGGCTGCGTTGGCGACCGCGTTTTTCACGATGCGGTCCTCCAGAGAGTGGAATGTGATGACGCAGAGTCTGCCGCCCGGCTTCAATCGCGGGATCGCGGCGCTCATCATCTCCTCCACGGCGAGCAATTCCCCATTGACGGCGATACGGACAGCTTGAAACGAACGTTTCGCCGGATGCTGCTTTTCCCGCAGCGCCTTGCCCGGCATCGCAGATTTGATCACATCGACCAATTCAAGCGTCGTCTCGATGGGACGCTCGAGTCTGCGCCGGACGATGGCTGCCGCGATCAGCGGCGCATAGCGCTCCTCGCCGTATTCAAACAAAATGCGGCGAAGCTCCTCCTGCGGCCAGGTGTTGACGACTTCATACGCCGTCAGCGGGTCGGTGGCGTCCATTCGCATATCCAGCGCCGCGTCGTGCAGATACGAAAAGCCGCGCGCGGCGTCGTCGAGCTGCGGCGAGGAAACGCCAAGGTCAAAGAGCATTCCGTCCACGGCGTCGATGCCGAGGCCGTCAAGGATTGCATCAATTTCTTTAAAGTTGCTGTGCACCAGCGTGACGCGGTCGGCATACGGCGCCAGCCGCTCGGAGGCGGCGCGCAGCGCAATCTGGTCGCGGTCGACGCCGATCAGTCTGCCGGTCGTCAGGCGAGCTGCAATCTGGCTCGAATGCCCTGCGCCGCCGAGCGTGCCGTCGAGATAGATCCCGTCCGGACGGATCGCCAGCGACTCGATGCATTCGTCGAGCAGAACCGAACGATGTGAAAATTCCATCAGAAGCCCAACTCCTCCATGACCGCGGCAAGATTCTCGGGGGTGAGCGTCTCGCTCTCGAGCGCACGGTATGCCGAAGCATCCCAGATCTCGGCGTGATTGCCAAGGCCGATGAACATGACCTCCTGCGAAAGGCCTGCATACTCGCGCAGCTCCGCAGGAATCAGGAAACGCCCCTGCTTGTCCGGCTCGCACTTGGCGGCATTTGCAAACAGAAACCGCATCCGGCGCGCCTGAGAGATCGGCAGTGCGTTATATTTTTCAACGATCGCGTCCCACCCCTGCTGGGTGTAGACGGCGAGACAGTGGTCCAGGCCGATGGTCACATAAAAAACCTCGCCCAGCTCCTCGCGCAGCTTCGCGGGCACGAACAGGCGGCCCTTGGGGTCTACGTTATGTGCATATTTTCCGGTCATCCTGTTCACCTCGCTCCACTTTGCTCATTTTCAATCCATTTTACTCCACTGTATTGTACAGTATAGCGGTTGTTAACATAAAAATCAACCGTTACGGTTCATTTTTTTCATGGAAATTTGCAGAAATTCCCCGTGGTTCCGCCATTTTAGAACGAATGTTTGTTTATTCCGCATTGTGCAGTCCCAAAATTATGTAAACCGCCGCAAATCCCTCGATTCGCGGCGGCTTACTCAGACAAATTCCAGAAGTTCTCCGCGCGCACGCATCGTCACGCGCGGCGGAAGCTCGCCGGACAACAGCGCATCGGCCAGCGGCTCTTCGACCAGCTCGCGGATGGCCTGCCGCAGGCCGCGTGCCCCGCTGCCGCAGCTGCCTGCGCGATGCACAAGCAGCGCCACGGCGTCGTCCATGACATCCACCTCCACCCCCGCCTGCCGGACACGCGAAAGGCTCTGGCCGAGCAGCTTCCCGGCGATGCGGTCGAGCGCAGACGGCGAAAGCGGCGAAAAGACGGCCACCGCATCCACGCGCCCCAAAAACTCCGGCCGGAAGTGCTCTCTGAGGCTCTGTCTCGTGCGGTCTGCACCGGCCGAGGGTGCAAAGCCCAGACCGGCACTTTGCGCTTCCTGCGCGCCGAGGTTCGTCGTCATCACGATCATGCAGTTGCGAAAATCCGCCCTGCGTCCCATCGAGTCGGTCAGCACACCGTCTTCAAAAACCTGCAGCAGCAGGCCCGTCACATCGCGGTGCGCCTTTTCGAGCTCGTCGAGGACGATCAGGCTATAGGGTCGGCGGCGCACCGGCTCGGTCAGCTCGCCGCCCTCGCCGTGACCCACATAGCCCGGCGGCGCGCCGATCAGCCGCGACACGGCGTGCTGCTCCATATACTCGGACATATCGAGCTTGATGAGCGCATCCCGGCTGCCGTAGACCGCCTCTGCCAGCGCGCGGCACAGCTCCGTCTTGCCCACACCGGTCGGCCCGGCAAATAAAAATACGCCCTGCGGGCGATTCGGGTCGGAAAGGCCGCCTCTGGCCCGGCGCACGGCGCGTGCGACGACAGCCACCGCCTCGTCTTGTCCGATGATGCTCCGCCGCAGCTCCTGCTCGAGCTGCATCAGGCGTGTTTTCTCGTCCTGCGTCAGCCGCTCGAGCGGGATGCCGGTTCGGTCTGCGACCGCTCCGGCGATGTCCTCTGCGCCCACGCGCCGCCGCTGACGGCTGTGGCTCTGCTTTTTGACGACACTCTGCAGCTTGTCGCGCAGCTCGGCCGCCGTCTCGTAACGGCTGTCGCGCACCGCCGCGTCAAGCCGCACCGAAAGATCCTGCCGCGTCTGCTCCAGTCCGCGGTCGGCCCGGCTGTGCAGTGCCATACAGGCCCGGGCCGCGCCCTCGTCGAGCAGGTCAATCGCCTTGTCCGGCAGGCGCTTGCCGGACAGGTAGCGGCACGAGAGCCGGATGGCCGCGTCAACGGCCTCGTCGGCAATGGCCATACCGTGGTGCGCTTCGAGCGATGGCCGCAGTCCAAACAAAATCTTCCGCGTCTGCTCGCGTGTCGGCTCTTCGATGAGGATCGTGCGGAAGCGGCGCTCAAGGGCGGCGTCTTTTTCAATGTGTTTGCGGTATTCCTCCGTTGTTGTCGCACCGAGGAGCTGCAGCTGTCCGCGTCCGAGCGCCGGTTTGAGGATATTGGCCGCGTCGATCGCGCCCTCGGCGGAGCCTGCGCCGACGATGGTGTGCAGCTCGTCGATGAATAAGATCACATTGCCCTGCCGCCGGATCTCGTCGAGCAGCTCGTGCACGCGCTGCTCGAACTCTCCGCGGTATTTCGTCCCGGCCACCATCGACGCCATATCAATCGCAATCAGCCGCTTGCCGCGCAGCGGCTCGGGGACGGTGCCGGCGGCCATGCGCTGCGCCAGCCCCTCTGCGATGGCGGTCTTGCCGACGCCCGGCTCTCCGATGAGCACGGGGTTGTTTTTCTGCCGCCGGGAGAGCACCTGAATCGTCATGGCGATCTCGCGGTCGCGGCCGATGACCGGATCGAAGCGCCCTGCTTTTTCCAGCAGATCCGTTCCGAATTGATCGAGCAGTTTCATCTGTGGTTTCTCCTTCCTTACCCTGCCGGGCGCGGCGCGCAGCAGCTGCGTATACGCATCGGTGAAAATGCGGTCGGCGCAGTCGGCGTCGGCCGCTTTCAAAAGCACGGACGCCGTGCTTTTTTCCTCGCGCACGAGCGCCAGAAGCAGGTGTTCTTCTCCGATCGGCCCGCCGGTGCGCCGTGCGTCCTCCGCCGCGAGGGCAAACACATGCACCGCGCGCGGCGTCAGTCCCTGCGGCTGCGGAAGCCCCGGTGCTCCCCTGCCGCGCAGCTGCACCACCGCCGTGAGGATGTCCGCCTGATCCAGCCCCGCCCGCTGAAGAATCTGCGCCGACGCCGACGCAGGCCTGCCCGCCAGCGCCAGAAGCAGATGCTCGCTGCCGATGTAGCTGTGTCCGAGCGACCCTGCCCAGCGTGATGCGCTGCGCACGATCCACTGCACCTCCGGGGTAAAGCGTTTGACCATCCGGCATGCCTCCTTGCTGTTACTGAAGGGATTTTAGACAGCCGCACCGATGATTATTCACCCTGCGCCGATGCGTAAGAAAAACCCATTTGCATTTTTCCCGCTTTGTGTTATAATGCTGATAGCACATATATGGAGGTGTTTCCCAATGGCATATACGATTACTGACGGCTGCATCGGCTGCGGCTCCTGCGCTGCCGGCTGCCCGGCTGACGCGATCTCTATGGGCGACGTCCACTACGAGATCAATCAGGACTCCTGCATCCTCTGCGGCTCCTGTGCTGCTGCCTGCCCCATGGAAGCAATTATCGAGGAGTAATTCACCACACTCTGCCGGTCTGCGCGGTCGCTGCAGACCGGCATCTTTCTTTCAAAGGAGCTTTTTTATGACGGAAACGCTGCACGGGCTCGTCTACCAAACCGAGCGTTCCTTCTGCCGTCCGTCTGTCGACTCGCTGGCGCTGGCCGCCTTTGCGCCGGCAAAGGGCCGGATTGCAGAGCTGTGCTGCGGCGCAGGGCTGATCGGTCTGCTGCTGTGCCGCCGGGATTCCCGCTGCCGCGTGACCGGCATCGACAACGATCCGCTCGCATGCGCCGAATCGCGTGATAACGCTGCAGCCAACGATCTGACCGACCGGTTTTGCGTCGTGGAAGGCGATCTGCGCGATCCGCTCTCGCTGCCGCCCGCCGGATGCTTTGACGGTGCAGTGGCAAACCCGCCCTATCACGCCGCCGCGGGCCGCCGCAGTCCCGATCCGGCGCGCGCAAACGCGCACAGCGATCTCGGCTGCCCGCTTGAGAGCGTATGCGCCGCAGCAGCCCGGCTCGTCAGAACCGGCGGCAGCTTTTCCATTGTCTATCCGGCCGACCGACTGGCCGACCTGTTTTTTGCGCTGCGTGAGGCCGGATTTGAGCCGAAGCGCATCCGGCTGGTGCGCCATACGGCCGCGCACCCGCCCAGTCTCGTGCTGGTCGAAGCCCGCCGCTGCGGCGGCGTCGGCCTGCGCTTTGAATCTGATTTGATCCTGCACGACGCGGACGGTCAGCCGACCGAAGCATACCGCGCCGTCTGCGATCGGTAAGGAGGCCCACGATGCCCGGAATGTTATATCTCGTCCCGACGCCGATCGGCAACCTCGGCGACATCTCAGACCGCTGCCGCGCCACGCTCGAAGAAGCGGATTTCATCGCCGCCGAGGACACGCGCGTCTCGCTCAAGCTGCTCAACCACCTCGGCCTGAAAAAGCCGCTGGTGAGCTACTATGAACACAACCGCGCCGAGAGCGGTCAGCGCATCCTTGAGCGGCTGCTGGCCGGTGAGGTGTGCGCGCTCGTCTCCGATGCCGGATCTCCCGCGATCTCCGACCCGGGCGAAGACCTCGTGCGTCTGTGCGCCGAGCATGATATTACCGTCTGCGCCATCCCCGGCCCGTGCGCCCTGGTCACGGCGCTGAGCGTCTCCGGCCTTCCGACCGGCCGGTTCACCTTCGAGGGCTTTCTGACCATGAACAAGAAAAACCGCCGCGAGCATCTGGAATCGCTGCGCGGCGAGCGGCGGACGATGATCTTCTACGAAGCGCCGCACAAGCTGATCGCCACGCTCGACGATCTGCAGCAGGTCTTCGGCGGCGAGCGGCGCATTGCGCTGTGCCGCGAGCTGACCAAGCTGCACGAGCAGATCTTCCGCACGACGCTGTCGCAGGCCTACGCGCACTATCTCGAGCAGCCGCCGCGCGGTGAGTTCGTGCTCGTCGTCGAAGGCGCGCCCGAACCGGAGCAGACGAGCTACACGCTCGAGCAGGCCGTCGCCCTCATGTGCGAGCAGATGGAAGCCGGGCTCTCGCGCAAGGATGCTGCGCGCGCCGCCGCCGCGCAGACCGGCTTTTCGAAAAACATGCTCTACAACGCCGCACTGGGCGGCACCGACTAAACCAAAACAGGGCGTGCTGCTTCGGCACAGCCCGATCAGGCAGTGTTTAGATCAATGCACCACGCTGTGCCGAAACGAAGTTTGCTTCGTAAGTGGTTTTGGGGCAAACTGATCTTCACATTTGCCCAAAAGGCAACTGCTTCACTACAAAAAAAGATGCCACCCGAAAAAGAATGTTTCTTCTTCGGGTGGCTTTGTCTTGTTCCTTGTGGAATTTGTGTGCAAATACTCGCACCGCACTCTCAGATTTGTC
>CAZUKJ010000032.1:0-11482 GCA_964620855.1 uncultured Oscillospiraceae bacterium | reverse complement strand
CAAATGCCCTTTTGTCAACCTCTTTTTTCATGTTTCTTGGTCAAAATCTCGATTTTCCTGCCGCAGAACATTTGCAGGCCATCTTTTTATATTGCGAAACGGTATAAAATCTGTTATGATAGCATTGTATTTGCATTGGTGGGAGGAATTCCATGCCGCGCTTTTTTCTTGATCCCGCAGAGCTGACCGGTGCAACCGTTCTGCTCACCGGGGAAGCCGCCAACCACGCCAAGGTTCTGCGCCTTCGTGCCGGCGACGAACTCACCCTTTGCGACGGCTGCGGCACCGATTTTTCCGGCGTGATCGAAGATGTCGGAGTCGGGCAGTACACCGTGAAGATCCTTTCGCAGGAGCCATCGCGCTCTGAGCCCGATGTACAGTGTACCGTTTATATGGCCTTTGCAAAATCTGATAAATTTGAGCACGTCATCCAGAAAGCAACAGAGCTCGGCGCCGTCCGGATCGTTGGCTTTCCCTCTGCGCGGTGCGTCTCCAAGCCGGACGAGCGCATTGCCAAGAAGCTCGAACGCTGGCAGAAAATTGCCGCCTCCGCCGCAGAGCAGTCTGGCCGCGGCCGGATTCCAGTCGTCAGCGTCGTCAAGTCGTACGCAGAGGCTGTGCAATCTGCCGCGCAGGCCGACGCCAAATTTTTCTTCTACGAAAACGAACGGACCGTCTCGCTTCGCAGTGCGCTCTCCGGCAGTACGCCTGCCACAGTCAGCCTGATGACCGGACCGGAAGGCGGTTTTGAGTGTTCCGAGGTCGCGCAGGCTGAGGCTGCCGGCCTGCAGGTCTGCTCACTTGGGCCGCGGATTCTCCGCTGCGAAACTGCGCCGCTTTGCGCGCTGAGCGCCGTGCTCTATGCTACCGGTCAGCTGGACTGACCTGATTCCCATTTCAACAAAGGACTGAACTGCTTCATGGCTAATCACAATAAAAAAGCAGCCGCACCGAAGGCCAATGACGATACCGTCGTCTACAAGGTCATGGTCGCGCTGATTATCGCAGTCGCAGCACTCGCCGTGTTCGTGCGTGTGCGTGCGGTTTACAGTACCGCAGGCGGCCTGGCTCCTGTACGTGCCGGCCTCAACTGGGGGATCCTGATCGGCGCAATCGCCGCAGTGGTCAGCGGCATCGGTTGTATCGTCCTTCGCCGCCGCAAGGTTCTCGGCTTTTCGCTCGGTATGATCTGCGCCACCGGCGTGCTGACCGTGATCAGCTGCCTGCTGTTTCGCGTGTACTGGGTCACCTGTGCCGGTCTGTGCTACTATCTCTGGGTTGCCGCTGCACTGGTCTTCTGCCTGTATCAGCTCTATCAGCGGGAGTTCTTCGTGATCGGTCTTCTCACTGCGGCTGCAGGCGGTGTGTTCTACTGCACCAGCAGCGCATTCAGCGCCGCATTCAGCATTGCCGCAAACCTTGTTCTGATCGTTTTATGTTTGCTCACCGCGGCAGCGGCGTTCGCCCTGACCAAGACCGAAGGGACACTCAAACTCGGCAGCAAAACCATTCAGCTGTTCAGCAAAGACTTCTCCGCGTTCCCGCTGTATATTGTCAGCGTTCTCTGGGCACTCTGTGCCGTCGCAACGCTGATCCTCGGCAGTGCGTTTGCTTATTACTGCATCTATGCAGCCGTAGGTGTCGCTCTCGTAGCAATCTGTTATTATACAATCAAATTAATGTGACCTGCACCATGCAGGTACAATCTGCCTGATGGGGGTCTTCCCCCATCGGGTTTTTTCAAAGGTGGTTTTGATCGTTGGAATTCAAAATTGGTATTGATGTTGGTTCGACGACAGTCAAAGTCGTTGTGCTGTCGGAAGAAAACGAATTGCTCTACCGCAGCTACGAACGGCACTCCTCACAGGTTCGCGAAAAGACCTGTGAGCTGCTCGCCCGCGCCAGAGACATCGTTCGCGACCATCCCGTCCGTGCCGTGATCACCGGCTCGGCCGGTCTCGGTATGGCGTCGTCCGCCGGCATCGACTTTGTGCAGGAAGTCTTTGCGACTGCCGAAGCCGTCAGCACATTCCTGCCCGGTACGGACGCCGTCGTTGAACTCGGCGGCGAAGACGCGAAGATCATCTTCTTCGGCGGCGCGCTGGAAGAGCGTATGAACGGCTCGTGCGCCGGCGGCACCGGTGCGTTCATCGACCAGATGGCGACGCTGATGAATGTTACCGCTGACGAGCTGGACGAACTGTCTTTGCACTATGAGAAGATTTATCCGATCGCCTCGCGCTGCGGCGTATTTGCCAAGTCTGATATTCAGCCGATCCTGAATCAGGGTGGCCGGAAGGAAGATGTCGCCGCGTCGATCTTTCAGGCGGTCGTCGACCAGACCATTGCCGGTCTGGCACAGGGGCGCGAAATCACAGGACAGGTTGCATTCCTCGGCGGGCCGCTGCACTTCCTCAAGGGTTTGCGCGCCCGCTTCCAGCAGACGCTGAACCTCGATGATGATCATGCAATCTTCCCCGAAGACGGCGACTGCTACGCCGCGATCGGCGCAGCGCTCTGCACCGCCGGTTATGAGCCGTTGACGTTCGATGCGTTGTACCGCAAGCTCGAAACCTCCGTTGGCGACCGCGGTCTGACCGAGACACTGCCTCCGCTGTTTCGCTCGCAGGCGGAGTATGATGAGTTCTGCGCCCGCCACAACGCCAATGCGCCAAAGGCGCGTGACATTGCGACCTACACCGGCCGCGCCTGGCTCGGTGTTGACGCAGGCTCAACCACGACCAAACTGGCCCTCATTGACGAAGAAGGCAGCCTGCTGTATACATACTACGCCTCCAACGAAGGCAACCCTGTTGCCGTCGTGCTTTCGCAGCTTCAGACGATCTACGCGCTGTGCGGCAACCGCATCACAATCGCCGGCGCTTCGGCGACCGGCTACGGCGAGGATCTGATCTGCGCTGCATTCCGCTTTGATTCCGGTCTGGTTGAAACGATGGCGCACTACACCGCCGCACGCGCCTTCTCCCCCAAAGTTGACTTCATCATCGACATCGGCGGGCAGGACATGAAGTGCTTTAAGGTCCGCAACGGTGCAATCGATTCGATCATGCTCAACGAGGCCTGTTCCTCCGGCTGCGGCTCCTTTATCGAAACCTTTGCAAGGGCGCTCGGCTATGAAATTGCCGACTTCGCCAAGCTCGGCCTGTTTGCGCCGCATCCGGTCAACCTCGGCTCCCGCTGCACCGTGTTTATGAACAGCTCGGTCAAGCAGGCGCAGAAGGACGGCGCAACCGTCGAAGATATCTCGGCCGGCCTGTCGATCTCTATCGTCAAGAATGCGATCTACAAGGTCATTCGCGCCGCATCCCCCGACGATCTCGGCAAGCACATCGTCGTGCAGGGCGGCACATTCCACAACGATGCCGTGCTGCGCGCCTTCGAGCAGGAAATGGGCTTAAATGTCACCCGTCCGACCATCGCAGGCATCATGGGTGCTTACGGCGCCGCGCTGTATGCGAAGCGTCTGAGCCCGGAAAAATCGACCATTCTCACAAAAGAAGAACTCGAAACATTCTCCCACACCGCCAGTCCGGTCACCTGCATCGGCTGCACGATCCAGTGTGCACTGTCCGTCAACACCTTCGACGGCGGCCGCCGCTTGATCTCCGGCAACCGCTGCCAGAAGCCGCTCGGCAAATCCGCTGCCGAATCCATGCCGAACCTTGCCCGCATCAAGTACGGTATGCTGCGCGGCTATGAATCCACGCCCGGCAAGCGCGGACGAATCGGTCTGCCGTTCGGGTTGAATCTGTATGAAAACCTGCCGTTCTGGCACACATTCTTTACAAAACTCGGCTATGAGGTTGTGCTCTCGGAGGAGTCGACACGCGCGCTGTACGTCAAAGGTCAGCAGACGATCCCGTCCGATACGGTCTGCTACCCCGCCAAGCTGATGCACGGCCACATTATGAGCCTGCTCGAGCAGGGCGTTGACACGATCTTTTACCCGTGCGGCTCATATAACTTTGATGAAAAAATCGGTGACAACAACTACAACTGTCCGGTCGTTGCCTACTATCCCGAGCTTCTGGCGGCCAACATGCCGCAGCTCAAAGACGTCAGCTTCCTGCATCCCTATGTCGGCCTGCACCGCCGCAAGGATTGTGAGAAGTTCCTGAAGCACTACTTCTCTGCTCAGGTTGCCCGTATCCCGCCCGATGTGGTTGCCGCCGCCGTCCGCAGCGCCTATTGCGCCTACGATCTGTACCGTCAGAGCGTCAAGGACAAGGGCCGCGAGATCATCGAATATGCCCGCGCCAACGGCAAGCGTATTCTGGTCTTTGCGGGCCGCCCGTACCACATTGACCCCGAAATCGGTCACGGCATTGACGAGCTGGCCGCGTCCTACGGTTTCTGCGTCATCACCGAAGACGCCATCTCCTCCGAGTTAGGCTACGAGAGCCGCAGCGTGCTCAATCAGTGGTCGTATCATTCCAGAATGTACAACGCGGCGCGCTATGTCTGCACACAACCGGATATGGAGCTGGTCCAGCTCGTCTCCTTCGGCTGCGGTACCGACGCGATCACAACCGATGAGCTGCGCGACATTCTCGAAAAGGGCGGCAAACTCTACACGCAGCTGAAGATCGACGAGATCACCAATCTCGGCGCTGTCCGTATCCGCCTGCGCAGCCTGATGGCTGCCATCGACGCCCGCGAGGGCAACTGACCCGCATCTGCGGTAATTGAAACGAGGACTGATCGACTGACATGGCTCAACTGATTTACGACGAAACCGGCCGTCTGCTTTTTACCAAGGAAATGAAAGAGGAGTACACACTCCTGATCCCGCAGATGCTGCCGATCCATTTTGGCATGTTTAAGAAATGCCTTGATCTGGAAGGCTACAAAACCATCCAGCTCAACAACGACTCTCAGGCTGTCGTGGATACCGGCCTGAAATACGTCCATAACGACACCTGCTACCCGGCGCTGCTCGTCATCGGCCAGCTTATTGACGCCGTGAACAACGGCGGTCTTGACCCGCACAAGGTTGCACTGGTCATCACGCAGACCGGCGGCGGCTGCCGCGCCTCGAACTATATCCACCTGCTGCGCAAAGCGCTCGTCAAAGCAGGGCTGGAGTATGTCCCGGTTATTTCTCTGAACCTGTCCGGGCTGGAGAAAAACCCCGGTTTTTCGCTCACTCCGAAGATGCTCGTGCGTCTGCTCTACGCTGTCTATTACGGCGACATGCTCATGTGGCTCGCCAACCAGTGCAAGCCGTATGAGGTCGTGCCGGGTACCACTGATGCGCTCGTCGAGAGCTGGAAGGATCGGCTCGTCAACGGCTTCGACGAACCCGGCAGCATGCGCCGCTCCACCTACCGCAAAAACCTTGCCGACATCGCCGCAGATTTTGCTGCGATCAAGCTGAGCGGAGAAACAAAAATTCCCGTTGGCATCGTCGGCGAGATCTTTGTCAAATATTCCTCTCTCGGCAACAACCACCTTGAAGAGTTCCTGATTCAGGAAGGCGCTGAACCGGTTGTCCCCGGTCTGGCAGACTTTTTGATCTTCAAGGTCGATAACCGCAGCGTCGATGTTGACCTCTACGGCGGCAAGTGGATCAAGAAATTTGCCATGAACATCGGCGAGCGCTACGCCGGATCACTGCAGCAGGATCTGATCGATGCCGTCTCAAAGCACCCGAAGTTCCGCGTGATGAAGCCATTTTCTCACCTGAAAGAAGGTGTCAAAGGCTACCTCGGCTACGGCAACAAGATGGGCGAGGGCTGGCTTCTGACCGCAGAGATGCTCGATCTGATCGAACTGGGCGTGCCGAACATCGTCTGCACGCAGCCGTTCGGCTGTCTGCCGAACCATGTTGCAGGCAAAGGCATGATCCGCAAGATCAAAGACGAGCACCCGGAGTCGAACATTGTCGCTATCGACTACGACCCGAGTGCCACCCGGATCAATCAGGAAAACCGCATCAAGCTGATGCTTGCCAACGCGCAGCGCATCCGCCAGGCCGAAAATGACCGTGAGGCCGTCCCCGTCTGATTCATAAATACCACCCCCTGTCCCATAGAATTAGGACAGGGGGTGTTCGTTTGTCCAAACGCCGTTCGATCCTTTACAGTGCGCTGCTGCTGACCGCAGCGAATCTTGCCATGCGGCTCGTCAGCATGGCCTTTCAGGTCTATATCTCCCGCCGTGTGGGTGCGGCCGGCATCGGCCTGCTGCAGCTGACGCTGACCGTCGGCACACTTGCCATGACAATCGGCACCTCCGGCATCCGTACCGCATCGATGTACCTGTGCGCGGAGGAGCACACCCGAAACCGTCCCGGCGGCGTCCGGCGCGCCATGACCAGCTGCATCGTTTACGGGCTGTGCGTCTCCTGCGCAGCCGGTCTCGGCGTCATTGCTGCATCCGGCTCTATTGCGCGGGTCTGGATATTGGACATTCGCGCCGCTTCAAGCCTGAAAATCATCGGACTGTTCCTCCCGGTCAGCTGTCTCTGGGCCGTTCTGACCGGATATTTTACAGCAGTCGGCAAAATCGGGCGGCTGGTCGTTGTCGAGATTCTGGAGCGAATTATCTCAATTGTGCTCACCGTTGTGCTGCTGATCTTCTGGGCAGGCGATGATACGGAACGCGCCTGCTGCTCGATCATCGGCGGCAGCAGTCTGGCGTCTGCCCTGTCGTTGATCATCATCTCTTATCTGTATCTGCGCGACCGGCGCACCATGGGCCACGCACCGGAGAAACTGCAGATGGGAAAGCGGATGCTCCGACTCACCGTCCCGCTTGCAATGAACGAATATCTGCGATCCGGGCTGTCCACTCTGGAGCATCTTCTGATTCCGCGCGGACTATCCCGGGCAAGCGGCTCCTACGAGGAATCCATCTCCGCCTATGGTGCCATTCACGGTATGGTCTTCCCTGTGCTGATGTTTCCGGCCTGCGTGCTGTACTCGATGGCAGACCTGCTCGTGCCGGAGCTGGCCGGCTGCACCGCCGCCGGTCACAAGCGGCATATCCGGTACATGACACACCGATGTCTGAATATGACGGTGCTGTTTTCCTGCGCGGTAGCAGGCGTTCTGTTCTGCACCGCCGAGCCGCTGGGGCTGCTTTTGTACAAGTCCGAAGAAGCCGGCCGCTACCTGCTCTTGTTTGCGCCATTGGTCCCCATGCTCTACCTCGACGCCATTGTCGACGGCATGAACAAAGGACTCGGCCAACAGGTGCGCTGCGTGCGGTATAACACGTTTACCAGTCTGTTAGATGTGGTGCTGCTGATCGTCCTCCTGCCGCGCTTTGGCATCGGCGGCTATTTCTTTAGTTTCACGATTTCCCACGCCGTCAACTTTTATCTCTCCATTGCCCGATTACTCAAGGTGACCGATTACACGCCGAGCCTGCGGTTTGTATGCAAAGCGCTGATCTCTACAGTTGGCGCGGGTGTGGTCACGCGGCTGCTCTTTTCTGCCATTTCGACCGGATCGCCGCTTGGTCGCACGCTGCTGTGCGGCAGCAGCTTTGTGTGTCTGTTCTGTGCGATCAGCGTTCTCACCGGAACGGTAGAAAAAGAGGATGTGCACTGGTTCGCCCAGATGCTGCGGCAAAACAAAACCACCGCACGGTGATCCGTGCGGTGGTTAGATTCGTTTAGGGCTGTTCTTTTGCGGTTTTCATTGCAAGATCCGCCAGCAGTCTGGCAGTCAGCGGGATCACAGACTCGTCAATATCAAATGCACCGTTATGATGCGATGCCGCGATCGGCGTGCCGAACATCAGTTCTGCCGCCTTGCCGCCGCGCTGCTGAACATGGCGCATCATGACCGACACGTCTTCGCACGCGCCGAAGTAAGCCGTCGGCTCGACGCGGCATACGCCCTCCGTCTCGCCCGCATGAGCAAGCACAAAGCGGGAAAGCGCCGAATCGCTGTCGGCACTTTCGCCGCGCATGATCACTTCAAATTCACACGTGCAGCCGTACATCTGCGCCGCCGATTCGCACACGCGGCGTGCCGTCTGCTCCATATACTCGTTGATTTCACTCGTCAGACCGCGCGTCTCTGCAATCATCTCTGCCTCCGCAGGAATGACGTTGCGGGCCGTGCCGGCATGCAGTGTGCCGACATTGATGCGGCTGACGCCGTCGCCGTGGCGCGGGATCGCCAGCATATTGAGCGTAGCGCACGCCGCCGCTG
Source organism: uncultured Oscillospiraceae bacterium (assembly GCA_964620855.1). Taxonomy (GTDB): domain Bacteria; phylum Bacillota; class Clostridia; order Oscillospirales; family Oscillospiraceae; genus CAKTOF01. The sequence continues at coordinate 3,296 of CAZUKJ010000032.1, read as the reverse complement.
CCAGCGCATTACAGCCCTCCTGCGGACTTTTTCCCGAATGAGCACTCTTGCCGTGGAACTTGATTACCAGCTTGCTGCTGGCCAAAATTCCTGTACAGCCCGCCGCAACCACGCCGGTTTCCAATAGCTGCAGGCCGACATGTCCGCCATAGAAGTAGTCACAGTCGTCGAGCAACCCGGCCGCAACCATGCTGACCGCGCCGCTGATAATCTCTTCCGACGGCTGGAACAGAATTTTGACCTTGCCGCACAGCTGATCGCGGTTTTCCTGCAAAAGCAGCGCTGCGCCGAGGCCGATCGCCGCATGGGCGTCGTGACCGCAGGCATGCATCTGTCCTTCGTAGCAGGAGCGGTAGCCTTCCTCTGCCGGTTTGTGGCCGGACTGACTGCTCTCGGTCACCATCAGCGCATCGATGTCCACGCGCAGCACCACAGTCGGGCCGGGTTTTGCACCATCGATCACCGCCATACAGCCGGTAAAGCTGCCCGCCATCCGGTCTGCGACAGCAGCGTCTGCACCATCTTGTTTCGCGCGCAGCAGATTCTGCGCATCCTGCTCCGGCGTCGGCAGCTGCTGACGCTCTCCCGCAGTGTGGATCTCCGGGCCGTAGTGAACCGCAATACCCTCCCGCTGCAGCCGCTCGACGATCTTCGCGGTGGTGCGGTACTCCGTCCATGCCGGTTCCGGGTACTGATGCAGATCGCGGCGGAACGCGATCAGTTCCTGCTCAAACATTCTCTGATCCATATCAGCTGCAAAGGTCGATGATCGCCTGCGTGAAAATCTTGCCGGCAGTGATCAGGTGGTCAATCACCATAAACTCGTCTGCGCCATGCTCGCGGTTATCCACACCCGGCATCGAACAGCCGAATGCAACGCCGTTTTTCAGGTCGTGGACATAGGTACCGCCGCCAATGGCAATGCACTCGCCCTTTTCACCCGTCCAGTCCTCATAGGACTTGAGCAGCGTACGAATAAAGTCGGAGTCAGCCGGGACATAATGCGGTGCGGTCATCTTCGCCGGAACCATCGTCAGACCGTTTTGGCTCGTATTGGCAGCAAGCACATCGTAGACATTTTCCTGATTGCCGCAGACCGGAACGCGGCTGTCGAAGGTCGCGCAGAGCTTTGTCTCATCCGCTGCGATCATGTTCAGGCTGATCGTCAGTTCGCCCGAGACCTCATCTGCCATGGCAATGCCTGCCGCAGCGCCGCCGAAATCACCGTGCGGGAAGAGGGCGCTCAGGCAGCGGACCGCCTCGGCACAGCCGCCAACCAGCGGCATGGAAGCGAGCGCCTCAAGCAGGCCGGTCAACGCATTGTTTGCACCCTGCGGGAACGCGGCATGGCCGCCCTCGCCCTTTGAGGCGATGTGCAGCAGCCCTTCCTGCATAGACAGCGTAAAGTCCATCTTCATGCGCTCTGCTGCGCTGCGGCAATACGGCTCGGCCTCTTCAACCGACATACCGGCAACCACCGCCAGCGCAGACTCCGGGATCACATTCGACTTCAGGCCGCAGTTGACCGAGACAATGTACGCCCCCTCCGTCTGTGCGGCGTATTCTGCGGTGATCTCTGTGGTCAGGCGGCCCTTTTCCAGATTGATCACCGGGAACATAGCGTCCGGAGAAAATGTCATCGGCGCTTCCGGTTCCTGGGCATAATAGTGTTCGATATCGCTCGAACCGCACTCTTCATCTGTGCCGACGATCCAGCGGACCCGCTTGTTCAGCTCCACACCCAGTTCCTTGACACAGCGCATCGCATACAGTGCAGCAACCGCCGGGCCCTTGTCGTCTGCAGTGCCGCGGCCATAGAGATTGCCGTCGAGCTCAACCGGATCAAACGGATCGCAAACTGTCCAGTTGTCCGCGACGGGGACAACGTCCAGATGCGCCAGCATATCCAGGCCTGCTTCCGCCGGGCCAAGATCCGCCACGCCAACATAGTTATCATAGTTTTTGACTGCAAAGCCATATCCCTCTGCCATCTCCAGCGCCGCCTTGAGCGCACGGACCGGGCCTTCACCATACGGCATGCCCGGCTGCGCCGCACCGCGGTCAGAGGGGATGCGGACGAGTTTCTTAACATCCTCGATCAGATCCTGCTCATGCTCGGCAAAAAACTGCTCGATTTTCGCTTTATAATCCATAAGAAATACCCCTTTCTTTGATAGGCTGACACTATTTTATTTCCGTTTGCGCTCTTTGTCAATTGACGAACGCAAACAGTCGGTATATAATAATAAAAACTACATTGTATAATTCCTATTATTTCAGGAGGCCATCTATGCGCAGAACCAAACTCAACGACCGGCAATTGCCCGACTACACGCATTCGGAAGAGCTGTTCAATATGATCACGCACATTGTCGGCGGCGGATTTGCCGTTGTCATCACCGCGCTGTGCATCGTATTTTCCGCCATCCACGGCGACCCGTGGGCTGTGGTTGGCAGCGCCGTTTACGGCGTATCCATGATCGCGTTGTACAGTGTTTCGAGCGTCTACCATGGCATCCTTCCGGCCAAAGAGCGTGCAAAAAAAGTGATGCAGGTCATTGACCACTGCATGGTCTATTTTCTCATCGCAGGCACCTACACACCAATCCTGCTGACCGCCATCCGCCGCGAAAGCCCTGTCGCCTGCTGGGTGCTGTTTGCTGTCGTCTGGGGCTTGACCGCGCTGGCCGTGACGCTGACCGCAATCGACTTAAAGCGCTACAGCAAGTTCTCCATGATCTGCTATATAGCAATCGGCTGGAGCGTGGTCTTTATTCTTCCAATCACGCTGCGCGCCATCAGCCTGCCGGGTTTTCTGTTCCTGCTCGCCGGGGGTATCGTCTACTCCATCGGTGCAGTGCTCTACCACATCGGAAAGCGCAAACGCTTTATGCACTCGATCTTCCATCTGTTTGTGCTTGTCGGCACGCTGCTGCAATTTTTCTGCATTTTCTTCTATGTGATATAACAAAAACGGGCAGTTCCGCAAGGAACTGCCCGCTTCATTCTCTATTGGATCAGCAGCCTTTGACCGTGTAGTTCGGCGCTTCCTTGGTGATGTTGATGTCGTGCGGATGGCTCTCGATCAGGCCGGCATTGGTGATGCGGACGAACTGGCCGCGCTCCTGCAGCTCGGGGATCGTCGGCGTGCCGCAGTAGCCCATACCGGAGCGGATACCGCCGAGGAGCTGGAAGACATTGTCCGACAGGCTGCCGCGGTAAGGCACGCGGCCTTCCACGCCTTCCGGAACCAGCTTGGTGTTGCCGGTCTGGAAGTAGCGGTCGGAGCTGCCCTT
>CAZUKJ010000031.1:0-11925 GCA_964620855.1 uncultured Oscillospiraceae bacterium | reverse complement strand
TTTCCACTGCCGAAATTGCCATGCAGCTGAAGCTGACGCAGTCGGCGGTGACGACTCGCCTGCATCGGGCGAGAAAGCTGCTGAAACAGGAAATGGAGGAATCGGAATGTTGAAGGCTTATCAAAATGCAATGGGCGCCATGGAGCTGCCGCCGGAAGCGAGATGCAGAATCCTGCGCGATCTGACTGCTGCAAAACCGCCGCGCAGGCGACCGGTTTCCCGCGCGGCGCTGATCGCGGCAGTGCTGGTGCTTGCGCTTGGAATGACGGCCGGCGCCGTCACGCTGGCGTCGTTTTTTTCCGGTGGTGTGAATGACGGGGGATTGGATGCTGCGGAGCTGAAGATTCTTGTGCGCGGAGAAAACGGCCGCGTCCTGCTCACCACACCGGACGGGGAGATAGATGTTACAGAGCTGTGCTCCGAGAGCGAACCGTACCTTTATGAGTTTACGGATGAAGCCGGTGTGGTGCACATCATCGCCTGCGGCGGAACGGCGGAAGACTGCGGCTTTGCGGAATTTCTCTGCGACGGGCAGACCGGCGCCATCGACGCGCAGGGCTGGGTCGGAACAGGCGGCAGACCGGCCTGGCTCACCCGTGCCGAGCAGCTGCTCGGCTTGCGGGAGTAATGGTGAAATCGGCAGAACACAGCCCTGTGTTCTGCCGATTCTGTTTTTGCTTGCAGCAGGTGAAATTTGGATAGCCGGACAAAAGAAGATGTCGTATTTTGCAAAGTGGAAGCCAAGAACGGCGCTTGACTTCTTCCAAGTGGAGTGGTAGCGTATTACATGAATCATCCCATACCTGAGAGAAAGAGGGAAAACACTGTGGAAGAACAGACGAAAAAAGAATCCTTGCTCCAAACGATCATTGGAATGCCGAAATTCTGGAAGGCGCAGCATAGCGACTGGAAGGTCACCGTAATCCGCACCTCGCTGGAACGTCTCGGTTATCAGATGGTCTATCCGTACCTGTCGATCTATCTTGTTGCGCTTGGCGTCTCAAAAACAAAGATCGGTATTTTCACCTGCATTGGCCTGCTGATTGCCGGCTTCCTGAGCCTGTTTGTCGGTCAGAAGATCGACCGTAACGGCCCGAGAAAGAACTACCTGATCGGCATCGGTTTCCTCGTTGCAGCCTATCTGGGCTACGCGGTTGCTCCGGTCTGGCAAGTCGCTGCGGTGGCAATCATTGTCTACTATATTGGCTCGAATGTCAGTATTCACAGCTGTTCCGCCATCTGCGGCAACTGCCTGAAAAACTGTGACCGTGCCAAGGGCATGATGCTCTGTGAGTCGATGGCTGCCGGCCTGCTCGGCATGATTGGCCCGTCGGTTTCGGCATGGATCCTGCTGAACGTGATCAAAGCCGACGATTCGCCCACGGCGGATCAGATTCGTCCGCTGTTCTTTATCGTTGCTGCGATCTCGCTGGTCTCGTTCATCGTCGTATTTTTCCGCCTGTCCAAGACCGGCGGTCTGGGCAAGACCGGCAATGCCTCGATCAAGACGATCCTATCCGAGAGCATGCAGGTGCTGCGTGAAAACAAGAACACGAAGAAATGGCTGCTCATTTCTTCGATCAACGCTGTCCCGACCGGCATGGTTCTGCCGTATGTGCAGGTCTTTGCCAAGGAAGTCAAGGGCGCCAGTGTTACGGTCCTTGCTGCGATGGTCGTCGTCTGCGCGGTCACCTCTGCAGTCTGCGGCTATCCGTTCGGTGCGCTGGCAGACAAGATCGGCCGCAAGAAGGTTCTGTATATCACGATCTCGCTTTACAGCCTTTCGAACCTGCTGCTGGTCATCGCTCCGAGTCCGGCTGTGCTGATCCTTGCCGGTATCCTGCAGGGCTTCTATTACATCGGCAGCCCGCTGTCTGCCGCGGTCTCCCGCGAGCTGGTCCCGCAGAGCGTCATGGGCCGCTGGATCGGTATGACGAAGCTGATCAACAACCTGTTCAGCGCCGTGATGGCGGTCGTCAGCGGTATCCTCTACGACAGCGTCGGCCCGCAGTACATCTTCTTGTCCTGCATCGCGCTCGATATGCTCGTTCGTATCCCGCTGCTGCGCAGCATGCCGGAAACGCTGCACGAGCCGAAGGAAGCATAATCATCGCGGGAGTGCTGCATTTTGCAGCACTCCCGTTTGTGTTATATAGAAGAGAAGTCCGGGAGGCTGCCATGCGTACCAATCTGAGTGAACATTACAAAGCCCGCTTCGGCTGCAAGGTTTATAAGCTCTCGATCGACGCAGGCTTTACCTGCCCGAACAGAGACGGCACGCTCGGCACGGGCGGGTGTATTTTCTGCTCGGCATCGGGCGGCGGTGAATTTGCGGAGAAATCCTGCGGCTCAATTTCCAGGCAGCTTGAGCAGGCAAAATCGCGCGTGAAGAGCAAAGTTGGCGATGGGAAGTTCATTGCCTATTTCCAGTCGTTTACCAACACCTATGCGCCGGCAGCGGTGCTCGAGCTGCTGTACCGCGAGGCCATCGCGGCGGAGGATATCGTCGGCCTTGCCATTGCAACGAGACCGGACTGCCTTGGCGGTGAGGTGCTCGATCTGCTGCGGCGGCTGAATCTGGAAAAGCCGGTCTATGTGGAGCTGGGATTTCAGACGAGCCGTCCGGAGACGGCTCGCTATATTCGCCGTGGCTATGACAATGCGGTTTACACGCAGGCAGTTTGCGCGCTGCGTGAGATCGGCGTGCATGTCGTGACGCATATCATCCTCGGCCTGCCCGGAGAGACATTGGCCGATGCGGTGGAGACGACGCGCTTTGCCGTCGCGGCAGGAACGGACGGCGTGAAATTTCATCTGCTGCACGTTCTGCGCGGAACGGAACTGGAGACGGAATACAGGGCAGGGAAGTTCCGCTGCCTGGAGCTGGAAGAGTATGGGCAGATCCTGAAGGCGTGTATGGCTGAGCTGCCCGAACACATCGTTGTGCACCGGATCACCGGCGACGGCGCCAAGCGCGATCTGGTTGCGCCGCAGTGGTCGGCGGATAAAAAGCGCGTTTTGAACTATTTGAGTCGCTTATAGCCGCGATTTGTGGTATGATTGAGAAAACAGTACGGATGGGACGAAGAACATGAAACAGCTTGTTACAGGCATATTGGCGCATGTCGACTCGGGAAAAACGACCTTGTCGGAGGCGCTGTTATACCGCGCGGGTGCAATCCGGTCGTTTGGCCGCGTGGACCACGGAGACACGCTGCTTGACACCCATGCGCTTGAGCGTGACCGCGGCATTACCATCTTTTCCAAGATGGCGGAGTTTTCCTATGGGGATACGGCGTTCACGCTGCTCGACACACCCGGCCATGTCGATTTTTCGGCAGAAATGGAGCGGACGCTGCAGGTTCTTGACTATGCGATTCTGGTCATCAGCGGTACGGACGGCGTGCAGAGCCACACACAGACGCTGTGGGATCTGCTCCGCCGATATCAGGTGCCGACATTCCTTTTCGTGAATAAGATGGATCTGGCGGGCGCAGACCGTGCAGGTGTGACAGCAGAGCTTCAAAGCCGCCTGTCCGATGCCTGCATCGACTTTTCCGGCGCACATGACGATGCGTTTTATGAGCAGCTTGCCATGTGCGATGAAGCGCTGATGGAGCAGATCCTGCTCAGCGGCTTTGCCGGGGAAAGCGCAGTCCGTGACGCCATTGCCGCACGATGCGTATTTCCGGTCTGGTTCGGATCGGCACTGCGGATTGACGGCGTGGATGAGTTTTTGGCCGGACTCGATGCGTATACGCGCATGCCGCCGGTTCGGGAGCAGTTTGGTGCAAAGGTTTTTAAAATCGCGGAGGATGCGCAGGGTGCGCGATTGACCTATATGAAGGTGACCGGCGGCAGTCTGCCGGTTCGCACAGCCCTGACCGGAAAGACGGCGGAGGGTGAGCCATGGACGGAAAAGGTCAACCAGCTGCGCGTCTATTCCGGCGGGAAGTTCCGCACGGTCGACGCAGCCGGTCAGGGAATGGTCGTTGCCTGCACCGGACTGAACCAGACTTATCCCGGCGAAGGACTCGGCGCACAGAGCGATTCGGAGCTTCCGCTGCTTGAGCCGGTTTTGACCTACCGGGTCGAGCTTCCGGACGGGATGGATGCGCACACTGCGCTGGGGCATCTGCGCAAGCTCGAGCAGGAAGACCCGCAGCTGCGCGTGGCGTGGAACGAACGCCTGCAGGAGATCCACATGCAGCTGATGGGCGAAGTGCAGCTGGAAGTGCTGCAGCGTGTGATCGCAGATCGATTCGGCATGTCGGTGCGGTTCGGGCAGGGGAGCATCGTCTATCGTGAGACGATTGCCGCGCCTGTGGAGGGCATCGGTCATTATGAGCCGCTTCGGCATTATGCGGAGGTGCATCTGCTGTTAGAGCCGGGCGAGCGCGGAAGCGGCCTGCGGTTTGCTTCAAGCTGTCGGGAAGACGATCTCGACCGGAATTGGCAGCGTCTGATTCTGACGCATCTGATGGAAAAAACACACGTCGGCGTTTTGACCGGCTCGCCGATCACGGATATGAAACTTACCATCGTTGCCGGTCGTGCGCACGAAAAACACACCGAGGGCGGCGATTTTCGTCAGGCGACCTACCGCGCGGTCCGTCAGGGCCTCCGCTCGGCAGAAAGTGTTCTGCTTGAGCCGTGGTATTCTTACCGGCTGGAAGTCCCGGCAGAAAATGTCGGCCGTGCGATGACGGATCTGCAGCGGATCGCAGGCGAGTGCCCGCCGCCGGAAACGATGGGTGAGAGCGCAGTGCTCGAAGGCACGGCGCCGGTGTCGGCCATGCGCGGCTACAGTGCCGAGGTCACAGCCTATACACACGGCCGCGGTCGGCTCAGCTGCCGCCTGCATGGCTATGCACCGTGCCGGGATGCACAGGCGGTGATCGAGGAGATCGGCTATGACCCCGATGCAGACACGGAAAACCCCGCCGACTCCGTATTCTGCTCACACGGCGCGGGAACGATTGTCAAGTGGGATGAAGTACCCTCCCGCGCGCACGTCAGCAGCGGGCTGCAGCTGGGTGAGCCGGACGCCGAGGATGAACCGGCCAAGATTCGCCGCGCAGAGGACTACCGCCGGATCATTGCGACGGACGAGGAGCTTCTGAAGATTTTTGAGCGCACCTATGGCCCGGTTCGCCGCCAGATTCGCGCGATGCAGCCGACGGCCAAATCAGCGCCGAAGCAGAAACCGTATCGCGCAAAGCCGCTGCCTTCCGGGCCGGAATACCTGCTGGTCGACGGATATAACATCATCTTTGCGTGGGACGATCTGGCGAAAGCCGCCCGTGAGGATCTGGAAACGGCGCGTATCATGCTCGCAGACATTCTTTGCAACTATCAGGCGTACCGTCAATGTGAGCTGATCTTGGTGTTTGACGCATACAAGGTCAAGGGCAATCACGGCTCTGTGGAGCAATATCACAATATCTCCATTGTCTACACGAAAGAGGCAGAGACGGCCGACCAGTATATCGAGCGCGTCACGCACGAACTGGCAGGGAAGCGCCGCGTCCGTGTGGCAACGTCGGATGGACTCGAGCAGGTCATTATTCTCGGCCATGGCGCGCTGCGTGTTTCCGCGCAGGCGTTTCGCGCAGAAGTCGATGACGTCATTCGCACGATCAAAAAACTGATTCAGTCCCCCAATTAATGCTTGATCCGGGCTGCGGCAAATGCTGCAGCCCGGATGTTTTGCAATAAAACGGCGTCCGGTTGGACACCGGACGCCGGAAAACAGCAATTATTGGGGAGCTTCTTCGAGCGAGACCACCTCGACGCCTGCGTCAAGAGTAACATTCTTGATCCATTTCTTTGAAAGGAATCGAATGAAACAGACGGCAAAGCGCAGGAACATTTCGCTCTTGAGAACAAGGTAGATGACCCAGATCGGCGCATCGACCACGAACGCGGCGAGAATGCCGAACGGGACGACGACATAGCTGGAAAACGTATCGCCGAAGATCAGGAACTTGGTGTCGCCGCCGCCGCGCAGGATGCCTTTGGAGAGTGCGGCGCCCATCGGCGTGAAGATCAGGATCAGGCATTGAACGTTCAGCATCTGCGATGCGTAAAAACTTGTTTGTTCCGTAACATTGAAGATTCCGAGCACCGCCCCTTTGCAGACCATCAGCACGACGCTGCTGGCAAGACCGAGCAGAAAACACAGGACCAGATAGGTCTTGCTTTCGTCATAGGCACGCCGGTATTCTCCTGCGCCGACCGCGTTGCCGACCAGCGTGGACGAGGAACTCGAAACGCCGATAAACAGCGCGTGAAGGACAAGGCTGACCTGATTGGCGATGGAGTTGGCCGCGGTGAAGGTTGCGCCGCAGTGGCCGACCACGATGGTGACGAGCTGGTTGCCGATGGTATAGACCAGATCGGAGACCAGAACCGGGATACCGGCTTTGACATAGCGGCGGAAGAGATCTCTGTCGAACAGCTTCAGGTGCTTGAGTCGGAAACCGATCTTCCGGTCTTTCACCAGCATGTGGATGATAATGACGAGGAACTCAAACAGACGGGCGCAGTTGGTGCCCCACGCTGCGCCGACAATGCCCATCGCCGGAGAGCCGAAATGGCCAAAGATAAAGACCCAGTTGAAGAAAATATTGACGAAGCATGCGCCGATGCTGGCGATGAGTGTCGAGCGAACGATACCAACCGAGCGCAAAACCATTGTGATGGAGTTGGTCAGGGCAAACAGGATCAATGTGACCGACATAACCCGCATATATTCCGCACCGGCAGCAATGACTTCTGCATCGCTCGTGTAGATGCGCATGATCGTGGTCGGAAACAGCGCCATGATGAGCGAGAGAATGGCGCCGATCAGGATACTGATTTTAATGCAGATCGCGGTCATTGTTCGTACGGCCCCGATCTCCTTTTTGCCCCAGTACTGCCCGGTGATGACGGCAGCGCCGCCGCCAAGGCCCATGCTGACGGCAGCAGCAATGTGATAGAAACTGCCGGCAAGGGAGGAACCGGACAGCGCAATTTCGCCGAGCGCACCGAGCATGACGGTGTCGATCAGGTTGACGCAGAACGAGATCAGCGACTGCAGCGACATCGGGATCGCAATCGCAAGCATGGTCTGATAGAACTTCTTATCGCGAACAAAAAGACGCATATCGATGCCCTCATTTCCATATAGCATAGCTCTAGTATAGTTTGAATTTGTTAGTATGTCAAGTGATCGAAAGTGACATGCGCCGGTTTACTTGCGGCGAAACTTGTGGTAAAATCTAATATTGAGATACTATGTTCGTTGGAATTTTGCAGGGAAGGAGTACGTTGCCATGCGGGTTTTAGCGTACATTTCCTTCTCCTTCGCCGCAGCGTGTGCGCTGTTTGTTTATGCCCGGCTGCAATCGGCCGCGCTGGCCATTGCGGCCGGTGCAATGGTGGCTGCGGTGGTGCTTTTGTATCTGCGGAAGGGAAGACTGAAGCGGATCGGCCTGATCGCCCTTGGAATTTCACTCGGCTTTGCATGGTGCAGCCTATACTGGGCGGTTGTCTGTCAGCCGGCCTATGAGACGGCCGGAACGGAGCAGGTGATCACTGCGGTTGCCTGCGACAGTTCCCGCAGTACATCCTATGGCCAGTCGGTTACCGTGCGCGTGCAGTTCGCAGACCGGTCGGTCAAAGCGCTGCTCTATCTCGATGCACAAGCCCCCGCGCTCGAACCGGGAGACCGGATCACCGTGCAGGCACGGCTGCGTCTTTCTTCCGACGACGCCGACACTGCCGATACGGTCTACTACAATGCACAGGGCGTTTTTCTGACCGCGGTGCAGACCGGTGAGTGTGCGGTGGAGCACACAGAGCGTCCGGCGCTGCGCTATCTTCCGGCCAGACTCCTGTCGAAGATCAAAGTGCGGATCGGGTCGCTGTTTGAAGAAGATACTGCGCCGTTTATGACGGCGCTTCTGACCGGGGATAAGTCGCTGCTGTCCGATTCGGAGGAAGCGGCGATCCGCGCTGCCGGCCTGAGCCATGTTGTGGCGGTCTCCGGTATGCACCTTTCGTGCCTTTTGGGCTTCCTGCTGTTCGGCCTGAACGGCAGACGGAAACTCTCCGCCTTCGTCGGTATCCCGGGTGTGATCGTGTTTACGGCGATCGTGGGCGGTGTGCCCGGCGCCGTGCGCGCTGCGATCTTTTCTGCCCTTGCGCTCTCAGCGCCGCTGTTCGGCAGAGAATCGGATGCGCCGACGTCGCTCGGTACGGCGCTGCTGCTCATGCTGCTGGTCAACCCGTGGTCGATCGGCAACATCGGCCTGCAGCTTTCCTTTGGTGCTACGGCGGGAATCGGGCTGTTCGGCCAGCGGCTGTTTCGTGCCATGGATGGCTCGCGCCTTGTGACACGGCTGCGAAGAACCCACCGGCTGCTTTATCGGGTGTGCCGGTATGTGCTCAGCGCTTTTGCCACGACGCTCAGTGCGCTCGTGTTTACAACACCGATGACGGCATATTGGTTCGGCACGGTTTCGCTCGTCTCTCCCTTAACCAATCTGCTTGTACTGCCGCTGATCTCGGTGTGTTTCGCGCCGGGACTCGTTGCAGCCCTGATCGGCTCGGCGCTCGGCCGCGGGCTGGGCTGGCTGATCGGATGGCCGGTTCGCCTGATCCTGTGGATTGCGCGTGTTGCAGCAAAACTGCCGTATGCGCAGATTGGCACTTTGTCGCCGTTTGTGCTGTTTTGGCTGCTGTTTCTGTATGCGGCACTGGTCTTGCTGTGGCTCGGCCGTCCGCGGAAGGCTCGACCGGTGATGATGATCTGCTGCGCGGTGCTGACGCTGTCTGTCAGCCTGCTGTATACCTCGCTCGAGTACACGTCCGGAGAATTTCTTATTACAATGCTCGACGTGGGACAGGGGCAGTGCATCGTCCTTTCCGGCGATGGGATCAGCGCAGTGGTCGACTGCGGAGGCGACTATGCTTCCAAGGCGTCCGAGCTTTGTACGCAGTACCTGCGCAATGCCGGAGAGGCGACGCTGGATTTCCTGATTCTGACGCATTACGATCAGGATCACGCAGGCGGTGCGCCGATCCTTCTGCAGCAGATGCCGGTTCAAACGCTGCTGCTTCCGATGCCTGTGGAGGAATCGGCGCTGCATGATGAAATCGTCCGGACGGCCAATGAGACCGGCACGGAGATCACCTATGTGACGCAGGATCTATTGATGACAGCGGGCAATACCGCGCTGTCGGTTTTTGCGCCGGTCGGAGTGGGAAGCGACAATGAAGCGGGACTGAGTGTCCTCTTTACCGGCGGAAGCTATGATCTGCTCATCACCGGGGATATGAGCATCGAGCAGGAAAAACGCCTGCTGCTGGAAAAAGGAATCCCGGAACTGGAACTGCTGGTAGCCGGACATCACGGCTCAAAATCTTCAACCGGCGAGGCGCTGCTCGCCATGACAAAGCCGGAATCGGTGCTGATTTCCGTGGGCGAAAATGCATACGGCCATCCGGCCGGGGAAACGCTGACACGGATCGAGGCATACGGCGCGGCAATCTACAGAACGGATCTCAACGGGACGATCACCGTCAGGAGGTAGCAATTTGGCACAGAAGAATCCAACTGACAACAGAGAATACGATGCGCTCAAAGCGGCCATCCGCGCCGGTGAGCCGGAGCGGCTCTATCTGTTTTACGGCGAGGAGAGCTACCTGCGCAGCTATTACCTCGGCAAGCTGCGCGAGCTGTTTTCCGACGGGCCTGCCGCAGAGTTCAATCTGCACAGGTTCGACGGCAAGTCACTCAATCTGGATGAATTGTCGGGGGCAGTCGAGGCGCTGCCGATGATGGCAGAGCGCAGCTTCGTGGAAGTGGATGACTATGACCTGTTTGGCGCGGATGAGGCGTCGAGAGAGCGGCTGATTGCGCTTTTGAGCGATCTGCCGGACTATGTCTGTCTCGTCTTTGTCTTTGACACTGTCGCCTATAAGCCGGACGGCCGATTGAAAAAACTGAGTGCCGCCATCAAAGAGCATGGCCACGCTGTGGAGTTCCGGCAGCAGAGCCAGCGGGAGCTGGCAACATGGGTGATGCGCCGCTTCCGTGCGGAAGGGAAGCTGATCGACCAGAAACTGGCGGAGTATCTGATTTTCCTGACCGACGGAACTATGACCACCTTAATCTCGGAGATCGGAAAGATCGCGGCATTTGTCACGGGCGATACGGTTGTTCGCTCGGACATTGATATGGTGGTTGAAAAAAGCCTCGACGCACAGGTGTTCGATATTACCGACGCGATGGCAAAGCAGGATTTTGACGGCGCACTTCGGAAGCTGCAGGAGGTTCTTGCCATGCAGTCCGAGCCGATCCCGGTGCTCTCTGCCATCGGCGCAAACATTCGCCGCATGAGCGCTGCGCACACGCTCTCGTCTGCCGGAAAAGGCCCGGATGCGCTGGCAAAGCTGTGCAATATCAAACCGTACGCGGCACAGATCAGTATGCAGGCAGCGCGCAGATTTTCGCGTGAGTGGTGTGACAGAGCGGTTGTGCTGTGTATGCAGGCCGACTACCGGCTGAAATCCTCCGCGAAAGATCCGGAGCGGCTGCTGGAGCTGCTGATCATCGAGCTTGCGCAGGAGGCACACCGTGGTTAAGCTGAAACAGGCCATTGTTGTGGAGGGCCGCTACGATAAAAACACACTCTCGCAGATCGTCGATGCGCCGATCTTTACGACGGAGGGCTTCGGCGTGATGAACGATAAAGACAAGCTCGCGCTGCTGCGCACGGTTGCGGAAAAACGCGGTCTGATCATCCTGACGGACTCCGACGGCGCCGGATTTGTAATCCGCAATTTCCTTAAGGGCGCGCTGCCGCGGGACCGCGTCCTGCATGCGTATATCCCCGATGTGTTCGGTAAGGAAAAACGCAAGCAGCAGCCGGGCAAAGAAGGGAAGCTCGGTGTGGAGGGGATGACCCGCGAGGTCATTGTGAATGCGCTCAAACAGGCCGGCGCAGAGTTTGAAGGAGAGTATGCCGCCGAACGCGCACCGCAGATCACCAAAGCGGACCTGTTTTCGGCAGGCCTTTCCGGCGCAGGCAGCGTCGAGCGCCGCAGAGCGCTCAAGCAGCGCCTTGATCTTCCGGAGCATCTGAGCCCCAATGCGCTGCTTGACGTGTTGAACATTCTTTATACCCGCGAGGAATTTCTCGAACTGGTACATGGAGAACCGCTATGATTGACATTTCCGTACAAAACCTGGTAAAGGCATTTGAAAAAGATAAAAATATTCTCGACGGCCTGTCGTTTACCGTTGATTCCGGCGAGGTTGTCGGCATCCTCGGCCGCAATGGCGCCGGAAAGACGACGCTGTTTCGTCTTCTGACAGGAGAACTGACGGAGGACGAGGGCGATATTATGATCGCTCCGGGCAAAAAAGTCGGTTTGATTTCGCAGATCCCGCATTATCCGGATGGTTACACCGTGGAAAACGTGCTTCGTACGGCGTTTGCTTCGCTCGACCGCATCCGTGAGAAGATGGAGTGGCTGGAGCAGCAGATGACGAGCGATTCCTCGGCGGCGCTGCTCAAAGAGTACGACTCTCTGCTCAACCGTTACACAACGGGCGGCGGATACGATATGGATATCAACACCGATAAGATCTGCAACGGTCTGGGTATTCCGGCCGCGATGCGGGAGCGGGAGTTTGCCGCGCTCTCCGGCGGAGAAAAAACGCGGGTCAATCTGGCGCGTTTGCTGCTCGAACAGACCGATATTCTGCTGCTCGACGAGCCTACAAACCATTTGGATCTTCGCTCAACGGAATGGCTGGAGGAGTATATTGAGCAGTTCAAGGGTACCGTTCTGACGATCTCACATGACCGGTATTTTCTCGACCGTGTTGTCGACCGCATCATTGAGCTGTCTGCCGGCAAGGCGGAATGT
>CAZUKJ010000030.1:0-12085 GCA_964620855.1 uncultured Oscillospiraceae bacterium | reverse complement strand
GATCTCGCCGAAAATCTCATCGCAGAAGGTGACGGTTCCTTCCTCCGGGATGCGCTGACGGATAACATACGGCAGACCGGCGGCGAGCTTTTCCTGCACTTCCTCTGCACTCAGATTGCGGCACGGATCAGCAGCGCGGTTAAAGTCGCCGGAATCCTCTTCGGACTCGGTCTTTTCGCAGAAGCAGTAATAGGCGTGGCCGCGTTCAACGAGCCACTCGGCATATTTCTTGTAGAACGGTTTGCGCTCCGTCTGCACATACGGCGCAACCGGGCCGCCGACATCGGGACCTTCATCATGCTGCAGACCGCATTCGCGCATGGTCTTGTAGATCACGTCGACCGCACCTTCAACAAGGCGGCCCTGATCGGTATCTTCGATGCGAAGAATGAATGTACCGTCAAAGTGACGGGCAATCAGGTACGTGTAGAGCGCGGTGCGCAGGTTGCCGACGTGCATGTAGCCGGTCGGAGAAGGAGCAAAGCGGGTACGGACCTTCCCGTGCGGGATCTGGGCTTCCATCTGCTCGATCCATTTCATATCAGCCATAATGTTTCCTCCTGAAAATGCGGCCATGCCGCACAGTTGTCTTCTAAAGCATTATCTTATTTTAATAATGGTAAAATGTCAATTGGGAATTGTAAAACAAGGGGGTATATGCTAAAATGTCATGTTAGATGACTATATACATTTCCAGGAAGGAAGTTGATTTTAGATGGATACTGCTGCAAAGAAAGTCATGCTCTCCGGCATCCAGCCGTCCGGTGATCTTCACCTCGGAAACTATCTCGGAGCGATTAAGAACTGGGGCGCTCGTGCCGATGAGTTTGACTGCTATTACTTCATGGCCGATATGCACACGATCACTGTTCGTCAGACCCCGGCGGATCTGCGCCGCCGCACGCTTGAGCAGCTTGCGCAGTATATTGCCTGCGGCCTTGACCCGGAAAAGAATACGCTGTTTATCCAGAGCCATGTCCATGAGCACGCGGAGCTTGGCTGGATTCTCAACTGCTACACCATGTTTGGAGAGCTCTCCCGCATGACGCAGTTTAAAGACAAGTCTGCCAAGCACAAGGAGAACATCAATGGCGGTCTGTTTACCTATCCGTCCCTGATGGCGGCCGACATTCTGCTCTACCAGCCGGACTATGTTCCGGTCGGTGAGGATCAGAAGCAGCACTGCGAGCTGACGCGTGACGTCGCGCAGCGTTTTAACAGCATTTACGGTGACGTCTTTAAGATTCCTGAGCCGTATATCCCGAAAGCCGGCGCCCGTGTTATGGGCCTGGCTGACCCGACGTCGAAAATGTCCAAATCCAGCCCGGACGGCTGCGTGTTCCTGATGGAAAAGCCGGAGGACATTCAGCGTAAGTTCAAGCGCGCCGTCACCGATTCTGACACCGAGCGCTGTGTGCACTACGATCCGGAGAAGAAGCCGGGCGTCTCCAACCTGATGAACATTTACGCTGCCGTGACCGGCCTGACCTACGAGCAGATCGAGAAGGAGTTTGACGGCCAGGGCTACGGCGTGTTCAAGCCCGCAGTCGGTGAGGCTGTCATTGAAATGCTGCGCCCGATCCGCGAGGAGACGACCCGCATCCTGTCGGATAAGGCATATCTGGAGTCTGTTTACAAAGCGGGCGCTGAAAAGGCGTCGCGCACTGCATCGAAAACGCTGCGTAAGGTCTACAAGAAAGTGGGCTTTGTCGCTGCTCGATAAGGGAGTGTTTGTTTCCAATGCCTGAAATTCAGTCGATTGACGGCAATGTTATCGTGATGATCCTGCTGGCGCTTCTGGTGGCGGCTGCCGTCTCGTTTGCGGCAACACCGTTGGTCAAGTCGTTTGCCTACAAAGTCGGCGCGATCGATGTGCCGCGCGATAACCGCCGTATGCATACCACACCGATCCCGCGTCTTGGCGGTCTGGCAATTTTTATTGCATTTTTTCTGAGTGCGCTGCTGTTTGGCAAGCTTGACCGGCAGATGCAGGGTATTCTGCTCGGTGCAGTGGTCATTGAGATCCTCGGCGTATTCGACGATATCTTTGCGCTCAAGGCGATTCCGAAGCTGATCGTGCAGATCTTTGCCGCATGGATTGCCGTCTACCATGGCTGCTCGATCGAGTTTATCAGCAATCCAAATTTCTTCAGTTCCACGATATATCTTAATCTTGGCTGGCTGTCGACGCCGGTGACGATCATCTGGATCGTTGCGATTACGAATGCGGTCAATTTCATTGACGGCCTCGACGGCCTTGCCGTTGGTGTTTCTGCGATCAGCACGGCGTCTCTGCTTGTGATTGCGATGATGGTTTCGGAAAGTTCTGTAGCGATTGTCCTTGCGGCACTGCTCGGTGCATGTCTTGGCTTTATCCCGTATAACTTCAATCCGGCCAAAATCTTCATGGGCGATTCGGGCTCGACCTTCCTTGGCTACATTCTGGCCTGCCTTTCGATACAGGGACTGTTCAAAATGTATGCGATCATTTCGTTTGCAGTTCCGTTTTTGATCCTCGGTGTGCCGATCTTTGATATCTGCTTTGCGTTTTTGCGCCGTATTGCCAAGGGGCAGAACCCAATGCGGGCTGACCGTGGTCATGTGCACCACCGCCTGATTGATATGGGCTTTTCTCAGAAGCAGTCCGTCGCTATCACCTATGTGATTACGGCGATCCTCGGCCTGGCCGCCGTGGTACTGACAACCTCCGGCGAGATGCGTGCGATGATTTTGATTGCAGCGGTGTTTATTGTCGGCGGCATTGCGCTCAAGCTGATCGCAGTTCCGCAGCAGGAGTTGGATAATAAGCCGCAAGAACCGACAGAAGAGGAAAATCACGATGAGTAAAATCAAAGTTATGAGTGTATTCGGCACCCGTCCGGAGGCTATCAAGATGGCTCCGCTCGTGCTGGAATTGAAAAACAGACCGGAGATTGAAAGCATTTGCTGCGTGACGGCGCAGCACCGCGAAATGCTTGATTCGGTTATGGAGATTTTTGATCTGCAGGCAGAGTATGACCTGAATATTATGGAGCCGCGCCAGACGCTGACAACGATCACTACCAAGGCGCTCAACGGCATGGAAGCGGTGATCGAGCAGGCAAAACCGGATCTGATTCTGGTTCACGGCGATACCTCTACAACCTTCGCCGGTGCACTTGCCGCGTTTTATCATCAGGTTCCGGTCGGTCATGTCGAGGCGGGGCTGCGTACCTATGATGCGTATTCTCCATTCCCGGAGGAGATGAACCGCACACTCGTCGGCGATATTGCGGCGCTGCATTTCGCGCCGACCAAGGCCAACGCGCAGAACCTTGCGCGCGAGGCTGTGATGGGCAAGGTGTTTATCACAGGCAACACGGTCGTTGATGCGATGCGCTATACTGTACGCGATGGTTTCAGCTTCTCTGCCGAGCAGCTCAATGCGGTGGATTGGAGCAAACGGGTGATCGTCATGACCTGCCATCGGCGCGAGAATTACGGCGAGCCGATGCACAATATCATGCACGCGGTCAAAAATCTGATGCTGCGCCATCCGGAAGTTGAGCTTGTCTATCCGGTTCATCTGAGCCCGGTTGTCCGTGAGTGTGCATTCGGGATTCTCGGTGACATCCCGAACGTGCACCTGATTGATCCGCTCAATGTGGAAGAGATGCACAACCTGATTGCCCGCTGCAGCTTTGTGATGACGGATTCCGGCGGCCTGCAGGAAGAAGCCCCCTCTCTGGGTAAGCCGGTGCTTGTCCTGCGCAAAGAGACAGAACGTCCGGAAGCGGTTGCTGCCGGTACGGTCAAACTGGCTGGTGTGGATTCTTCCGTCATCGAGACGATGGCAGAGGAATTGCTCACTTCCGAAGAAGCTTACAATGCGATGGCGAAAGCTGTCAATCCGTATGGCGATGGTAATGCCTGCGCCCGAATCGCTGATGCGATTGAGTGGCATTTTGGCCGCCGCGAAAACAGACCGGAAGATTTTCTGCCGGTTTAATCAAATGGAGTGAAAGAAGGTGGCCTTATGACAAATCGCTCAAGCAGCGTAAAGACGCTCATCATCGCATTGGCGTCTGCACTGGTTTTGGTCGGCTTGATTCTGGCTGCGTTCTTTATTCTGACGCGATCGGACGATGGCCGGGGAATCACGCTGCCAACACAGACACAGACGGAGATTGAGCCGGATCCTTCGGACGCGGATGAGCGCCTGTTTTTGCAGGTGTCGACACAGAATGTCTCGGATGTGGTTGCGACACTGTCGAGACCATCGTCGTATCACCAGACACTCATGCTGACAACGGTTTGGGCTGATGGAAGCCACGACCGTATGGTGGAGATCTGGGTGTCTGACGGCATTTGCCGTGTTGATCTGGAGGAGGGCGATACGGTTCGAAGCTGCCTGTCCGACGGGCAGACGGTCTATCTGTGGTATCAGGATGATATGGTCGTCACGACGTTTACGATTGATAAGACGGTTACCCTTGATGATTTGATGGGAATTCCGACCTATGAGTCGCTCCTTTCGGTGGATGCGGAGTCGATCACCGATGCCGGATATCTTACACTCGATGATATGGGCGGGCGCAGCTGCGTATATGCCCAGCTCACGGACCGTAACGGCTTTACCGACAGCTTTTGGGTAGATGTTTCAACGGGCCTGCTCTGCCGTGCCGACTCGCTGAACGGGCAGGAGTTGATCTATAAACTCCGCGAGACGGAGGTAGAGGTGCTTTTGGCATCAGACGAGGTATTTTCCACAGCGTTTACGCTGCCGAACGGCTCGATGCCGTTTGCCTCAGAGCAGTAAGTACGCCAGTGCAACGAGTGTGGCGAGCCAGTCCTCGTCACCGCCGTCGATCAGCAGAAGAAGCACGATCGCTGCAAGCAGAACATCATCTTTTTCAAACTGCCGGGACAGCAGGGAATCCAGCAGTCCCGGCTTTTTTTCTGCGCTGTCGGGTTCGTGAGGCAGATCTTTGGAAATGACGGGGACTTCAACCGGCGTGCCCTGCGGCGGTACAGGTGTTTCCCGAACCGGTTCCTCGACGGTTTCGCGGCGATAGATGCCGTCAGGACCGCGGGTATATCGGGTATACATCGGCCTCATTCCTTTCCGAATTGTTTCAGCGCAATTTCAGCGATGCGTATGAGCTTTGCAATCTGTACGGCCTGATCAATTTTTTCCTGCCGTTCCGGACGGAGGAAGGGGCGGAGGGCGTTGAGCAGAGCGGCTTGAGAGCCGCCGTCTCGGCCAACTTCGCTGACAAGGCGTATGACCGTTGAGAGCATCGGATCGTCGGGCGACAGTGCGCCGATAGGCGGCTGTTCCGGCGGCTGTGGTGCGGATGCCGATTCATCCGGCGTATTGCCAAAGCCCAGCATACGGGCCATCGAAAGCACCTGATCCATCGCGGACGGATCACTGAGAAATGACGACAGTTTTTCTTCCAATCCGTCCATCCGGTATCCTCCTAATTTTCGTTAAGTTTTTGAACGAGTGCCTGTGCCTCCGGTGTGTTCATCACCGGTTCGAGCACGGCGGCTGCAGCGGCTTGATCGCCGCGCTGGATGGCACTTGCGGCTTCCCGAAGCGCCTTGCCGCCATCCCGGTTGAGAAGCGCAAGAAGCTGCCGGCCCTCCTGCGAGCCAAGCACTTTCTGGATGTTGTGTTGATCCAAATGGAATCCACCGATGTCCATAATAAGACCTCCCAAGAGCTTGATATTCCAGTTTATGCCGCATACCGGCGGAAGGTGAGTGGAATGAAACTAGTTGTTTTTTCGGATACTCATGGCTCAATAGAGACGATGTGTTCGGTTATTGAAAAAGAACAGCCGGACGCTGTGATTCATCTTGGAGATCATCTTCGGGATGTCAATGTGCTTCGCAGGCTATTTCCAACGCTGCATGTCGACGCAGTGCCGGGAAACTGCGACGGGTTCACCGGCATGCCGGATACGATAGTAAAAACATACGACGGCGTGAAGCTGTTTATGACGCACGGTCATTGTTATGCTGTGAAATCCTCGCTGATGCGCGCCTGTTACGCTGCGCGGGAGGCTGAGGCAGATGTGCTGCTGTACGGGCATACGCACATTCCTTTTTGTCAGCAGCAGGGAGAATTGTGGGTCATGAATCCCGGCGCGTGTCAGGATCGAAGAGCGGCGGAATACGGTGTGATCGAGATTGAAAACGGCAAAGTGCATTGCCGCTGCGAAAATAGAAACTGAGCGTGCCAACCGGCACGCTCAGCATTTGCGATCAGAGAATACAGACCATTGCGACGGTGGAGATCAGCATGCAGATGCCAATGGCTGCGGTGACTGCCGTTTCCACGGCGGAAAGGATTCCGGCTCTGCGGAAGCGGATGATGTTTCGGCGCTCAAACGGGGTCAGATCGATACCGGTCGGCTGCGGAAGATAATCTTTCAGTTCAATCACATTCGTATTCATAATGGGTACCTCCTTGTTTTCTTGTCCCCATCATATGCGAAAACGTGTCCAATAATCCGTACAGAAAGCGTGAAATAGCGATGAAAATGAATCAAATCCTCGGCAAGACGTGGTATTTTGACGGTAAGGGAGCCGACCTCCCATTTTATCGCCCAAATGAGCACGCGGTGATTCTGCTTGACGGTGGCTGCCCCGGGGTGGACGAGCAGGCGGTTAAGCGGCTCATCGACGATCAGGGGCTGCATGTGGAAGCGGTGCTATGCACACATGCGCATCCCGACCATATGGCGCTTTGCCGCCACTATCAGGCGCGCGGCGCAAAAATCATAATGCCGATCTTTGAAGCCAACTGCGTTGCCTCTGCAGAGAATTTAAAAGCGTGGTATCCGCTGTTTTCGCTCGAACAAATCCGCGACCTGTTTTCGTTTATGCTGCTTGAGGCGGATGAGACAATCGCGCGAAGCCAGATACAGATCGAGATCTGCGGAGAGCGCTTTGAGATTATCCCGACGCCGGGGCACACGCCGGAGCATATTGCAGTCCGGACGCCGGATGAGGTGCTGTATCTCGCCGATGCGCTCATGGGAAAACTTGAGTGTGAGAGGGCCAAACTGCCGTATGCGTTCAGCATTGCCACCGATTTTGAGACAAGAGCCCGTCTTCGTGGCGAAGGCGCGGAGCGTTACCTGATGGCACACTACGGTGTTGAGCGCGACATTTCCGAACTCCTGGGCTTGAATTCTCAGATCTATCTGGAGGTTGCGGACAAGGTGCGCGGTCTTTTGACGAAACCTTTTACTATGGAGGAGTGGTTGGCGGCGGTTGTCCGCAGTTTCGGATTCCGCAGCGCGTCGACGGAGTATGGGCTTCGCCTCCTTGAGCGCAATCTACGCTCGTTTGTCGATTATCTGATGGATATCGGTGAAGTGAAACAGCAGGCGATCGATGGCCGCATGGTCTACCTGCCGGTATACTGATACAGAAAAAGGGCTGCTGCATCGCTGCAACAGCCCTTTGGTATTCTGGTCGTTTACTGCTTGCCCCATTCGCGGGAGAGTGCGACCGCCTTTTGCCATTTGGTATAAAGTGCGTGGCGCTGATCGGGCGACATGGTCGGACGGAAAATGCGTTCGGCCTTGCGGATGCGGTCGATCTCGTCGAGACTGCTCCAGACGCCGGCAGAGAGACCGGCAAGGTAGGCTGCGCCGAGTGCCGTCGTTTCCACGTTTTCCGGACGATTGACTGCTATGCCGAGCAGGTCAGACTGGAACTGCATCATAAAGTCGCTGACGCAGGCACCGCCGTCAACACGAAGCTCGGTGATCGGCATGCCGGTGTCGAGGTTCATCGTGTCGACCAGATCGCGCACTTCATAGGCGATGCCTTCAAGCACGGCGCGGCACAGCGCGGCCTTGCCCGAGCCGCGCGTCAGACCAAAGAAGCTGCCCCGCGCACCGGTATCCCAATACGGTGCGCCAAGGCCGGTGAAAGCAGGCACAAAGTACACACCCTGATTGTCCGAAAGCGTTTCGGCCAGAATGTCACATTCGTGTGAAGTGCCGATGATGTTGCACTCGTCACGCAGCCACTGAATGGCAGAGCCGGCGTTGAACGCGCTGCCTTCGAGAACGTAGGTCGTCTTGCCGCCGATGGACCAGCCGACCGTGGAGAGAAGGCCGTTGCGCGAACGAACGCTCTTTTCGCCGATGTTCATCAGCGTAAAGCAGCCGGTTCCGTAGGTATTCTTTGCCATGCCCATGTCAAAGCAGGCCTGTCCGAACAGCGCAGCCTGCTGGTCACCGGCGCAGCCGCAGATCGGGATCCCTGCCAGAGCGCCGAGACCGCCGAGATTGGGGGCAACCTTGCCATAGACCTCGCTGTTGCCGACGAGCTTTGGCAGCATACACATGGGAATGTTGAGCGCCTTACAGATTTCTGCATCCCATTCGTGCCGATCAATGTCAAAGAGCATGGTGCGCGAGGCATTGGAGTAGTCGGTCACATGAGCCTTGCCGCCGGTAAGCTTCCAGATCAGCCAGGAATCCACCGTGCCGAAGAGGATTTCACCTTTTTCGGCGCGTGCTTGAATCCCAGGGACCTGATCGAGCATCCAGCGAATTTTTGTACCGGAAAAATACGGGTCAATAATCAGACCGGTGTGCTGATGGATATACTCGTGCATACCGTTGCGTTCGAGT
Source organism: uncultured Oscillospiraceae bacterium (assembly GCA_964620855.1). Taxonomy (GTDB): domain Bacteria; phylum Bacillota; class Clostridia; order Oscillospirales; family Oscillospiraceae; genus CAKTOF01. The sequence goes on along the minus strand of CAZUKJ010000030.1, from coordinate 3,443 downwards.
TGGTTGCACAGGTCTGCGGTTCGGCGGCACTGCCAGACGATGGCGTTGCAGACCGGTTTCCCAGTCAGCTTATCCCAGAGAATTGTGGTTTCACGCTGATTGGTGATGCCGATGGCGGCAATATCGGTCGGGGAGAGGCCGCTCTTTTCAAAAGCTTCCGACATCGCAAGCAGCTGCGTCGAGAGGATTTCCATCGGATCGTGCTCAACCCAGCCGGGCTGCGGGTAGATCTGTTCAAGCGGGTACTGCGCCTTGGTGACGGCATTGCCGTTTCGGTCAAAAATGATGGCTCTGGAACTGGTTGTTCCCTGATCGAGCGCCAGAACATAGCCGTTCATTGGATCACATCCTTGTAAAAACTACTTTATAGTTTAATCCAAATGCTGTATAATGTAAACCAGAAAATCAAGGAGGGATCCGTATGACTGAATTTTTCCTCGACTCTGCGGGAAAGGGTAAGATCCGCTGCGGTATGTGGCGGCCGGAGGGGACTCCGCGTGCCATTGTGCAGCTTGTGCACGGTATTGCCGAGCATATCGTCCGCTACGATGTCTTTGCGGAATACCTGGTATCGAACGGAATTCTCGTGGTTGCCAACGATCATATGGGCCATGGAGGGTCGATCTGTGAAGAATGCGGCGAGGGCGTGGCCTGCGGCGGATGGACGGCAGTTGTTGCCGATGTCTATGCACTGATGCAGAAAACGATGGCCGAAAATCCCGGAGTTCCGTATTTCCTGATGGGACACAGCATGGGCTCATTCCTTGCGCGGACGTTCCTGTATACCTATCCGGACAGCGGGATTGCCGGTGTGATCCTCTCCGGCACGGCGTGGCAGCCGTCTGCGGTGCTTTGCGCAGGCCTTGCCGTGTGCGCGATTGAGATAAAGCGCTATACGCCGACGGGACGCAGCCCGCTGATTCAGAACCTGATTTTCGGCGCATATAACAAGACCGTCGAAAATCCCAAAACGCCGAATGACTGGATCAGCTCGGATGAGCAGGTTGTCGCAGCGTATACAGCCGATCCGCTGTGCGGCTTTATGCCCACGGTCGGCCTGGCCAGAGAAATGCTGCGTGGCCTTCGAATGAATCAGAAGACGGAAAACCTGAACAAGATGAAAAAAGATCTTCCGGTCTATTTCTTCTCCGGCGCGCTCGACCCGGTCGGTGCAAACGGGAAGGGCGTTCGTCAGTCGGAAGATGCGTTCCGCAAGGCCGGCATGAAAGATGTGCAGTGCAAGCTCTATGAAAACGGCCGTCATGAGATGCTCAATGAAGTCAACCGTACAGAGGTCTATGCCGATGTTTTGAATTGGCTGGATTCCAAAGTAAAAAGTCCGGTTTAACGGACAGCAAAGGCGATATACTCATGCCATACCAAACAGAAAGCAGGTGTGGTCATGCAGGTTCAGTTTCGTCATATCGCAGGCCATGTGGAAGCGTTTGATTATTGCGGGAACTTCCTGTTCTCAGCGGATTCCATGCCGGAGGCCTATGCAATTCTGGAGGAAGAATGAAACATTTTAAGGCATGCGTCTGCTACGACGGTACCCGGTATCGCGGATGGCAGAAGCAGGGCAATACATCCAACACCATTCAGGCGAAGATCGAATCTGCGCTCACGCGCATCTGCGGTGAGCCGGTCGAGGTAGCGGGAAGCGGCCGAACAGATGCGGGAGTCCATGCAAAGGGACAGGTAATCAGTTTCCGTACCCGGGCTGATTTACAGCCGGAACAGCTCCGGAGTGCGCTGCGGGAGCAGCTTCCGCAGGATATTGCGGTTTATGACGTCGCCCTGACATCGCCGCGGTTTCATGCGCGTCTCTCGGCAACGGGGAAGACCTATTGCTATCGCATCTGGAATTCTGAGCTGCCCTGTGTGTTTGAGCGTAATTTTGCCTGGCAGGTTGGAAAACCGCTCGATGTGGACCGGATGCTGTCTGCCGTGCCGTTCTTCCTTGGAACGCATGATTTTGCTGCATTCAGTACGAATCGGAGCAAGAACAAATCATCTGTTCGAACTGTTGCCTCACTGCAGATCGAACGCAGCGGGCAGGAACTAATCATCCATATCACCGGCGACGGCTTCTTGTATAACATGGTTCGGATCATCGTTGGAACTCTGGTCGAGATTGGTTTGCACGAAAAAACACCGGAGCAAATCCCGGAGATCTTTGCATCAGGACAGCGAATGAACGCAGGCATGACAGCCCCGGCGCAGGGCCTTTGCCTGATGGAGGTGTTCTATTGAATATTCAGATTTTTGGAACGAGCAAATCGTTTGATACGAAAAAAGCAGAGCGCTGGTTCAAAGAGCGCAGAATCAGGTTTCAGTCGATTGATCTTGTGAAGTACGGCATGTCCGGCGGAGAATTTGACTCGGTGCTGCGCGCAGTCGGCGGGGTGGACAATCTGATCGATTGGGATGCCAAAGCGCCTGAGGTTGATCTCATGCGCTATATGGACGATAAAACAGCCAAAGAGGACAAGCTCTACGACAACCAGAAGCTGATCAAAGCCCCGGTTGTCAGAAATGGAAAACAGGCCACCGTTGGCTACTGTCCTGAAGTTTGGGAAACCTGGACATAAAAAGCAAACCCGGTTCGGAATTTCCGAACCGGGTTTTTTGATCGTTTATTTGCCGCCGTTTGCCTGTCTGCGGGTGAGCTGCTCGAACTTGGCCTTGGATTCTTCTTCAGCCTTTTCGAAGAGCTGACCGGCGCGGTCGGGGAAGGCGCGCTGGAGAGAACTGTAGCGAACCTCGCTCATGATATACTCGTTATAGCTGCCGGTCGGCTGCTTGGAGTCAAGCTGGAACGGGTTCTCGAGACGCGGATCATAGCGGAACAGGAACCAGTAACCGGCCTCAACGGCGCGCTTCATGGTTTCCATCGACTTGCCCATGCCGGCTTTGGCACCGTGGTTGATGCACGGGGCGTAGGCGATGATCAGCGACGGACCGTCATAGGCCTCGGCTTCAGCAATGGCCTTGAGGGCCTGCTGATAGTTGGCGCCCATTGCGATGTGCGCAACGTAGACATAGCCGTAGGTCATGGCAATCTGCGCCAGATCCTTCTTCTTGGTCTCCTTGCCGGAGGCTGCGAACTGCGCAACAGCGCCGGTCGGGGTCGACTTGGAGCTCTGGCCGCCGGTGTTGGAGTAGACCTCGGTGTCAAAGACGAGAATATTGACGTTCTCGCCGGAGGCAAGAACATGGTCCAGACCGCCGTAGCCGATGTCGTAGGCCCAACCGTCACCGCCGAAGATCCACATGGACGGCTTGGTCAGAAGATCGGCCTTGGCAACGATCTCGCGGGCATAGCCGCAGGCTTCGCACGGGCACTTTTTGCCGTTGTCCAGCCATGCCTGCTCGAACGGGGTGCCGGTGTAGTCACGCTCGCCGACTGCCTTGCACAGATCAAGCAGCTTCTTGCCCGCGTC
>CAZUKJ010000029.1:0-12295 GCA_964620855.1 uncultured Oscillospiraceae bacterium | reverse complement strand
CTGCGCCCGTTACATGGTATATTGGCATAAGAAACGGAGCATATCGGTATCGATACGCTCCGTTCACTGTTTTACGAAGCCCCGCCTGACACCCCGGGGCTTAATTTATTTGTCGAGCACGCGGAGCTGCGCCCATTTACCGCCGCGGTAGCGCACAATGTAAAGCAAACCGCGAATGAGCCAGTCGGCCCACATCCCAATCCAGATTCCAAGCAGACCAAAGCCAAGCCCGCGGCACAGCAGAACACAGAGACCGACGCGGCACAGCCACATCGAAAGCGTTGCAATCACCATTGGATACTTGACGTCACCGGCGGCACGCAGGCTGTTGGGCAGGGTAAAGGCGGGAACCCAGATGAATACCTTCACTGCCAGAATGATCAGAATCAGCTGCTGCGAAAGGGCAGCTGCTTCAGCGGATAGGCCGGACAGGCGGATGATCACCGGTGAGGCCAGAACGATGAGAAGGCAGGTTGCGACCAGCGTGACTTCCGAGATTGCGATCAGCTTGCGCGTGTAGCGCTTGGCTTCATCCGGCCGACCGGCTCCCATACACCGGCCAACGACGGCCAGCGCGCCCATGCCGACGGCAAGCGAGGGCATACTGGTGAAGTATTCCATGTTATAGGTGACGGCCTGCGCGGCAATGGCGCTCGTGCCAAGCGTGGCCAGTGTACTCTGGACAGCCAGCTTGCCGATCTGGAACATTGCATTTTCCAGACCGTTCGGCAGACCAATCTTCAGAATCAGCCGCAATGTCGTCTTCTCCGGCCGGATATTGAGGAAACGGTCGACGGTAACGACCTGACCGGGACGGTGCTGAAGAATCAGCATCACAGCAGCAGAGACCATGCGTGAGGCGAGTGTCGCCAATGCTGCGCCGGCAGCGCCGAGATGGAATCCAAAAATCATTATGGCGTTTCCGGCAATATTCATCAGGTTGGCGCCCGCGGATACGAGCATCGGCAGACGGGAGTTTCCGCTGGCGCGGTAAAGCGCAACGCTGGCGGAAAAGAGCGCCAGAAACGGATAAGAGAGCAGAGTGATCAGAAAGTAGATCATCGCATCACGCATGACGGCGGCTTCCACCGTGCCGAAGATCAGCCGCAGAAGCGGCCCGCGCAGCAGAATGATCGGAAGCATCAGCGCCAGAGAGACCGCAGCAGACAGCCAAAGCAACTGCCGTGCGGTGTGGTTGGCGGCCGAGGTGTTGCCCGTGCCAATCTGCTGCGCGCAGATGACCGTGCCGCCGGTGGTCAGCGCAGCGAAAAACAGCACAAACAGCTGATTGATCGAGTCAACCAATGAGACAGCAGACACGGCCGCCTCGCTGACATTGGCAACCATCATCGTGTCGACAATGCCCATCAGGGCTGCCAGTATCTGATCGATGACCAGCGGAACGATCAGCTTCCGCAGGTCCCGGTTGGAAAACATAAAAATCCCCTCTTTACAGCCGATAATCATACTGCAAAGAGAGGAAAAATGCAACAAAAGAAAAGAAAAAGCTGCGGTGAGCCCCATTCTCACCGCAGCTTGTGTCGACCTGTATGGCAACCGAGCCGACAATATGGAGGTTGGTTTCCGGGTACGGAAACTTGGTGTGAACGCATCGGCCGTTGCGCTGAATGGGCAAAACAGCCAAGGGACCGAACTTCGTTCAGACAAACCAGAGGTTTGGAATCGGTGGTTAGTCACAACTAACCTGTGGCTACATCCTATCACGGCATAGGTTATTTGTCAAGTGTTTTTTCCTATTTGTTTAGTAGAAATTAAGAATTGTGCAGAAAGCTCAAAAATAACCCTTGTAATTTGTGCGTTCAGGCAGTACAATACAGTCGACAATTTAATAATGGGAGAATTCAATAGCAACAATGAAGGAGTTAACATGAAAAAAGGATTCCATTCGTTTATCCTTTTGCTGTTAGTTTTCGCACTAACTGTTTCACTCTGCGCATGCGGAGGAGGCAAGGAGGATGCATCCGAAAATGCAGTTGATTCTTCCGAGCAGACCACAGGGAACTCGGCAGCGACCGGAAGCGGTAACGTCAGCGACGTATCGACCGACGGCGGCGAGATCACAGTTGGTATTGCTCAGGACTTGGAAGACAGTCTTGACCCCCATGTAACAACGGCGGCAGGAACCAGGGAAGTCCTCTTTAATCTGTTTGAAGGCTTAGTAAAACCTGATTCTGATGGCAACATCATTCCTGCGGTGGCGGAAAGCTACAAGATCTCCGAAGATGGGCTGCAATATACCTTTACGCTTCGTGAAGGGATTCGGTTCCACAATGGCGAACTTGTGACCGTGGAAGATGTTGTCTTTTCTATTTCCCGCTGCGCCGGGCTTCTCGATGACGGCGCGTACAGCGCAGCTTCGTCGCTGGCGGGCATTATTGATGTCGAAGCGGTCGATGAAAAGACCGTGGTGATCACCGTCAATGAATGCAGCATTGAGCTTTTGGCCTCTCTGGCCACGACGTATGCGGCCATTATCCCGGCGAACTATGCCGATCAGGCAACAAATCCGGTCGGTACCGGCCCGTTCCGGTACGTCTCACGCTCTCCGCAGGAGAACTTTGTCATTGAGCGGTTTGATGACTATTGGGGCGACAGCGCCAAGCTCGCCCGAGTGACATTCAAGATCATCGCCGATCCCGACGCGCTGGTCATCACGCTGCTGTCCGGTTCGATCGATGTCTGCGCGCATCTGACGGTCGAGCAGGCCGAGGCGGTAAAAGACCGCTTTGATATTGCGAAAGACACCATGAAGCTTGTTCAGGCGCTCTATCTGAACAATACGGTTGCGCCGTTTGACGATGTGCGCGTGCGTCAGGCGCTGTGCTATGCAATCAATGTCGATGAGATCATTGAGTTTGTCTGCAGCGGGTACGGCGTGGCAGTCGGAAGCTCCATGTTCCCGGCGTTCGGCAAGTATTTTGATCCGTCGCTGGCCGACTACTACACCTATGACGTCACAAAGGCGAAGCAGCTGCTGACGGAGGCCGGATATCCAAACGGTTTTGAGATGACGATCACCGCGCCGAGCAACTATGCCCAGCATGTACAGACGGCGGAGGTCATTGTCGAGCAGCTCAAGGCGGTCGGAATTAACGCCAAGCTCGAACTGGTCGAGTGGGCCACATGGGTCAGCGATGTCTACGGCGCCCGCGAATTCCAGAGTACGGTCGTTGGCTTTGACGCAGCGACCATGACAGCGCGCGCGATGCTTGAACGCTGGACATCAACCCATGCAAAGAATATGATCGGCTTTGCCAACGCAGAGTATGATGCGCTGTTTGCGCAGGCAGTTTCCTGCACGGACGACGCCGAACAGACGCAGCTGTATCTGCGGATGCTGGAGATCCTCACAGAGGATGCGGCGAACGTCTACATTCAGGATCTGTGTGATATGGTTGCCATCAACCCGGCGCTCGACGGCTTTGCGTTTTACCCGTGCTATGTCCTCGACCTTTCCACAGTCTGCTACAAGTAATCCCCAAAAAGGAAATGGTAAGCCGAGGAGGCGGGAAGCGATGAAATATCTGGTCAAGAAGACCCTGACTCTCATTATTACATTGTTCATCGTGTCGCTTCTCGCCTTTTTGGCGTTTGAGATTATTCCGGGCGATGCCGCAACGCAGCGGCTCGGCACTGAAGCGACGCCGGAGGCGCTTGAAGCGCTGCGTGAAGAGCTTGGCCTGAACCGGCCGCTGCTCGTGCGATATTTCGACTGGCTCTGCAATTTTCTCTCCGGTGATATGGGCGTCTCTTACAGCTACTCGATCCCTGTGCGGGATATGCTTGCATCCAAGCTGCCGATCACAGGTGTTCTGACACTGATGTCCATCGTGATGATTACAGTTGTTTCTATCCCGCTGGGAATCCTGCAGGGCCGCTATGCTGGCCGTCTGCCGGATCTTGGCGCGACGATGCTCGGCCAGATATTGATGAGCGTGCCGCCGTTTTTCCTCGGCATCGTGCTTACGCTGGTGTTTGGCCTGATTCTGAGATTCTTTACCCCCGGCGACTTCGTCTCCTATACCGACAGCGTATCCGATTTTCTGCGCTGCCTGCTGTTCCCGGCGATCGCCATTGCCGTTCCGAAGATCGCACAGACGGCAAAAATGCTCCGAACTTCGATCCTGCAGGAAACCGGCGAAGAGTATGTCCGCACCGCCCGCAGCCACGGCCGCAGTTACTCCGGCGTGCTGTATGTGCATGTGCTGCGCAATGCGCTGATCCCTGTGCTGACCTTCCTCGCGCAGATGATTGCAGACATTGCTGCAGGCAGCCTGATTATTGAGCAGGTGTTTTCTATCCCCGGCATCGGCCGCCTGCTGCTGACGTCGATCGCCAACCGCGACTATCCGGTTGCGCAGGCGATTATTGTGATATTGGCCTTCCTTGTCGTCGTGATCAACTATCTGGTCGATGTGCTCTGCCGGATCATCGATCCGCGCGTGCGTGTTTCGTAAGGAGGGCGCGATGAAACAGAAAACAACTCCGAATAAGCGCGGTAACGGTGCGCTGTATATCGGCGGCGCTCTGACGGCCCTCATGGTCGGCCTGATCGTGCTCGGCGCGGTCTGGACGCCGTATGATCCCGGTGCGATGAATTCGGCCGAAAAGCTGATGGCACCGTGTCTTGCGCACCCGTTTGGCACGGACCACTTCGGCCGCGACATCTTTTCCCGCGTGATAGAAGGTGCGGGCACGACGCTGTTGATCGCAATCTGCACCGTTGCCATCGGTGCGGCGTTCGGCGTGATCGTCGGCAGCCTGACCGGATATTACGGCGGCTGGGTCGACGCGGTCGTTATGCGATTGAATGACTCGATTGCCTCGTTTCCGAGCATCCTGCTGGCGCTCGTGTTTGTCGCCGTTCTCGGTTCGGGTAAGTATAAGATCATTCTGACGCTCGGCGTGCTGTTCATCCCGAGCTTTGCGCGGGTGGTGCGCGGCGAGTTCGCCCGCGAACGCTCGCTGGACTATGTTCACAACGCGCGCGGTATGGGCGCGTCGAATTTCCGCATTCTGTTTGCGCACATCCTGCCAAATGTGAAAACAGTGCTTCTGAGCGCGATCGCGATCGGGTTTAACAATGCTGTACTGGCGGAGGCAAGCATGAGCTATCTGGGCGTCGGTGTTCTGCCGCCGGATGTCAGCCTCGGCTGGATGCTTTCAGAGTCGCAGACATATTTGTTCACTGCGCCATGGTATGCGATCTGTACCGGCGTGTTTCTGATCCTGATGATCCTCGGCTTCTCCCTGCTTGGGCAGGGATTGCAGGAAAGGGGGCGGCACTGATGGCGCTTCTGGAGGTTTGTGATCTGAAAGTCACATTCCACGACCGCAAAGCCTGTGAGGAAGTCGTACACGGCGTGTCGCTGTCGGTGGAGGCCGGGGAGATCGTCGGCATCGTCGGAGAATCCGGGTCCGGAAAGACGCAGACGGCAATGGCGATTGCCCGCCTGTCCCGACCCGGGACGCAGCTCGATGGGCAGATCCTCTTCCGCGGCATCGATCTGCTGCGCTGTACGGAAAAGCAGGCGCTTTCGATTCAGGGCGATGATATTACGGTCGTGTTTCAGGAGCCGATGACATCGCTCAATCCGACCATGCGGATCGGACGGCAGGTGGAAGAGAGCCTGAAACTGCACAGGAAACTGTCCCGGGCCGAACGCAGGGAATTGGCGCTGCAGGCGCTTTCTGCGGTCGAACTGCCGGAGCCGGAAACGGTTTATCGCAAGTACCCACACGAGCTTTCAGGCGGCCAGCGGCAGCGTGTGATGATCGCAGCAGCCATCGTCAGCGACCCGATGCTGCTGATCGCCGATGAGCCGACCACCGCGCTTGATGTCACCATTCAGGCGGAGGTTCTGAAGCTGCTGCAGAAGCTCAACCGCGAGAAAAAGATGGCGATCTTGTTTATTTCGCACGACCTTCGGGTAATTCGCCGCTTGTGTTCGCGTGTGGTTGTGATGCAGGGCGGCAATCTCGTTGAAGCCGGCCCGGTGGAAGAGGTATTTCTCAATCCAAAACAGGAATACACGCAGCGATTGATCGCTTCGATTCCGGTTCGGAGGTGAGTGCTTGCAGAATATATTACTGGAAGTCAATCATCTGAATGCCTGGTATCGCACCGGCGGCGCGCTTTTTACGCGCAGGCAGTCCAGGCAGGTGCTGCATGATGTGAGTTTCTTCGTCCGGGAGGGCGAGGTGCTTGGTCTGGTCGGTGAATCCGGCTGCGGCAAGACGACGCTTTCGCGCGCGATCCTGGGTATCAACCGGGACATTCAAGGTGAGATCCTTCGCCATTCGGACAAGATCCGCATGGTCTTTCAGGATCCGGCGTCCTCGCTCAACCCGGCGCGGACAGTGGGCTGGATCCTGGAAGAGCCGCTTCGCTGCGCCGGTGTCGGCAGCAAAGAGCGGCGCGCCCGCGCCTATCAGATGCTTGATATGATCGAGCTGGGCGCGGCGTATTACAACCGGCGTCCCACGGAGCTGTCCGGTGGGCAGCGCCAGCGCGCAGCGATCGGCGCTGCGATCATCGGAGAGCCGAAGCTCGTGATTGCCGACGAGCCGGTCTCGGCACTCGACGCGACCATCCAGACACAGATTCTGGAGTTGATGATGCGCCTGCGCAAGCAGCTGAACCTATCCTACCTGTTTATCTCGCACGATATGGATGTGATCTGGCAGGTGTCGGATCGTGTGATGGTGATGAAAGACGGACGCGTGATTGAACAGGGGACCCGGGATGAAGTGTTTGATCATCCGAAAGAAGACTATACGAAAAAACTGCTGGAAGCAGCCGGCGGTTAAGGAGGAAATTTTATGATTCTGGCAATCGACATTGGCAACACCAACATTGTGATTGGGTGCATCGAACGCAAAGGGAAAGACGACGACATCCTGTTTGAGGCCCGCCTGGCCACGGATCACGTCAACACCTCGGATCAGTACAGCATTGAACTGATGAATGTGCTGCAGCTGTACAAGGTCGATCCCGACAAGATCGATGGAACGATCATCTCCTCGGTTGTCCCGCCGGTCTATAATGCCATTCGTTCGGCTGTCATCAAGGTGACGGGGAAGACGCCTCTGGTTGTCGGCCCGGGCATTAAAACCGGACTGAACATCCGCATGGACGATCCGACGCAGGTTGGTGCGGATCTGATTGTGGCGGCGGTCGCGGCACTCAAGGAATATGCCGCGCCGATGATCATTGTCGACATGGGCACGGCCATTACGCTTTCGGTCATCGGAGAAAACAACACCTTCCTCGGCGGCTGCATTTTCCCCGGTGTGCGCGTCTCGATGGATGCGCTGACCAGTCGTGCCGCGCAGCTGCCCGGCATTAGTCTGGACAAGCCGAAGCAGGTGATCGGCAAAAACTCCATCGACAGCATGCGCAGCGGCATTATGTACGGCACGGCCGCGATGATCGACGGCATCGTCGAGCGCATGGAGGAAGAAGCCGGCCATTCGTTCCACCTTCTGGCGACCGGCGGTATTGCGCCGCACATCATCCCGCTGTGCAAGCGCGAGTTCCAGCATGACAAGAATCTCCTGCTCAAAGGTCTTGCGATCCTCTACCGCAACAATACGAAAGACAAAAAGTAATAACAAGAAGGCCCGTCCGGAACTTTCCGGACGGGCCTTCTTTTCGTTTGTAATCAGATGTAAAGAACCCAGATGAGAATGTAGCCCACGGTGACGGCGATCAGCGTGAACGGAACGCTCATGCGCATGAACTCTCCGGCCGAGACGGTGTGGCCTTCTTTGCGGAGAATGCCGCAGCCGGCGATGTTGGCGGATGCGCCGATCGGGGTCAGGTTGCCGCCGAGCGTGGCGCCGGCGAGCAGGCCAAAGCAGAGAACCGCCTGATCAATGCCGAGCGACGCGGCAACACCGGCAACGACGGGCAGCATCGTGGCGGTGTAGGGGATGTTGTCGATGAACGCAGACAGCAGCACGGAGCCCCAGACGATAATCGTGTAAGTGAGGAACACGTTGCCGCCGCCGGCCTTGCTCAGAAGGCGGCTCAGATCGTCGATCAGGCCGACATTGGTGACGCCCTGAATGATGACGAACAGACCGGCCAGAAGAAACAGCGTGGTGTAGTCAATGGATTTGGCAGCGCCGACAAGCAGCTCTTTGCGGTCGGTGGCGCGGAGAACCTCCCAGAGCAGGCCGACAAGGAAGATGACCATGCAGATGACGCCGTTGGTGATCTCGGGCTTGTTCGGAACAAAGGAGGCGATGATCAGGCCGACGACTGTGCCGACGAGCAGGATGGTCGGAACAAAGTCGGTGACCGGGGTGATGTCCTTGATGCTGATCGCCTGCTTCTCGCGGCGGAACAGGAAGAGCATAACCGGGATGGTCGCAAGCAGGCCGACCTGAACGACCCAGAACATACCCGGCTTGCCTTCAAAGACGAAGAAGTCGGAGAAGTCGAGGCCCATATGGCCGGCGAGCAGAACGGAGGTGGTATCGCCGACGAGCGTGGCGGCGCCTTCGAGATTCGAGCAGATGGCGATAGAGAGAATGGCCGGAACAGGGGACACATTCAGCTTCTTGCATACCGCGATACCGATCGGCGCAACCATCAGGACGGTGGCGACATTATCAATAAAGGCGGAGACGATACCGGCGAAGACAGCGAGCGCGATAAAGACCCACTTGACGCTCGGCAGAACAGAGACCATGCGGTCGGCGAGCTGGGCGGGCATCTTCGACTGGATGAACAGGTCGACGGTGCCCATCGTGCCGGCGAGCATCATCAAAACGTTCCAGTTGATTGCGCTGCCGAGACTGGTAAACGGGACGATGCCGAGGATCACGAACAGCGCGGCGGCGGCGACCGAGACGTATGCACGGCGGTTCGGCAGGGCCAGAAGCAGGACATAGACGGCGATAAAAACAATGATTGCCACAGTTTTCATGGGATAAAACTCCTTCTCTTTCTGTGCGGAGACAGCAAAAAAACAAGACTTTGCCGCATATTCGGCAAAAGTCTCGCTTCTTTCTGCATGTGCCGGGTCCGAAGACCGTCATGACGACAGCATGCAACGCCTGACGGCGCAAGCTACTCCCTTTTACATGTCAAGTTTAACAGGTTGCGGCGGACTCGTCAAGGACGCAGCTGCATTTATTTTCCCATTTATGTTCAAGACATCTGTGAATGCACACCAGGCTTCGCGCAGCTGCGTAAGCTACACAGCGCCCGCAGGTGCAGCTTTACTCGAAGCGTCTTGCTTCCTGCAAAGCAAAAAGGGAGTGTTGCATTTTGCAACACTCCCTCTATGTTTTCTTATTCGGAATCCGCTTTGCAGAAATCCCTTGCTGGGTATGTTCAGCTCAGTTCAAAGGGATACGGATTCCTTCAATCACCAGTGCAGCAGCGTTTTCAATTGCCTGCGGTACTTCGAATACGAAGCCGTGGGTGTAGTGGAGTTCGCCGGTGGTTTCGTTGAATTCGCAGAAGCTGCGAAATACACCCTGATAGACTGATCCATCTCTCAGCTCAAGCGCGATGGTCTGGAGATCAACGCTGTCGTCTTCAAGGGTCAGCGCGCCGCCGAATTCACACAGTTCGATCCTGAGCGGCTGGAACTTGGCCTGCGCAAAAAGCGCGGCATCAAATTCTATTTCGTTCGGAGCGCCAAGAGATGAGAGGTCGAAGGTAAAGCTCCACTCTCCCGAGACTTCGGCAGATGCCGTTCCTTCATAGAGTGCATGCATTTTTTCCTCGGATACATCGCCGAAGTCGGTGAGTGTCAGCGTGGCGCTGCTATTGGACAGGTCGGCTTCAAATTCGAACATCATCATTACGCTGCAGGTTCCGTCATCGTTGATGATCGCAACGCTGCTGCCGCCGCCGGAGGGCCAGAGACCATCGCTGAAGCGCAGACTCTTGGTGACAAAGCCCAGATCGTCTGCTGTGCAGTTGAACACGGTGTCGTCCGGATAGTCGACATTGAATGTGAGGTACATAACCGACAGCGGCTCTGTGGCAAACCCCATAATGGATTCGAGTGTGACAGTGGTAGCTTTGCTCTCATCAATGATGGTCAGATACTCGGTGGCAGAGTCAATGATGGCGGCGGCAGTCTCGTCGATCTGCTGCAATTCGCGGCCACCGGTGAGCGGGCCGGCAGCCATCAGTTCCCGGTTACTGGCTCGTACGGTGAGGTAGACGGCGCCGGCCGTGATGCTTAGCGCTGCAAATACGGCGGCAGCGGTCAGAAGGGCAACCGCCCGTCTGCTGAGATGGCGGTGAGGTTTGAGTTGTTTCATAGTGTGTTCACGGATCCTTTCGAGCGCATCGGGGGCAACAGGCTCCGTATCCGGTATCTTCTGACCGGACAGTGCGATCAGCTCACTAAATTTCAGCTTCATCGGTAAAGCCCCTTTCTGCAAAAAAATCTTTGAGTTGTTTGCGGCCGCGGTGCAGCCTCGTTTTTACGGCGGCCCGGCTCAGATTCATCTGGTGGGCGATCTCTGCGGTGGACTGACCCAGCTCGTAATACCGAACAAATAGTTCGCGATCCTGCGGGCACAGCGTGCTGACGGCTTCGCGCACCATTGCAGCGCGTTCGCGTTCAGCCAGTTCCATCCAGAGTGTGTCATCGAGCTCGATTGCATCTTCTTCCACCGAGAGATTCGGCGTATGGCGGCGCAGCCGGTCAATGGTTTTGTTGCGTGCAGCTGCACCGAGCCAACTGCGGAGCTTCCCGGGCGTCACTCGTTCGGGGTGGGCCCAAAGTGCGAGGAATACGTCGCTGACGATTTCCTCGAGATCCTCCGGTGGCAGCAGTCCGCAGGCACGGCCCCGCACAACCGTGTAGACATAAGCGCTGTATTGCATAAGCACCTGTTCCATTGCTTTGGGGCGATGTGCACGCAGCTGCCGCAGCAGCGTCTGTTCCATGGTGGTTCCTCCCGGTATAGTTTATCAGCTGACATCTATCATATCGCACGGCAGTGCCATATGGTTGCAAAAAAAGAAAGGGCGCATCCAATTTGGATGCACCCCTTGCCGGAAGATCAGTGGCAGGAATGGCTGCCGCAGCCGTGGCTGCCGCAGGTGTGGTCTTCGCCATGCTCGTGGTCGTGGTGATTGCAGCGGACGTTCGGGTTGTAGTCCAGCTCACCGGCCAGCAGAGCATCCACCGCAGCGTCTGCGTCGCCGGACACGCCGCCGTAGAGCTTGATACCGGCCTGCGCCAGTGCCATCTGCGCGCCGCCGCCAATGCCGCCGCAGATCAGAGTGTCTGCGCCGATGACCTTCAGAACACCGGCCAGCGCTCCGTGACCGCTGCCGTTGGTATTGATGACAACCGAGTTGGTCACAACACCGTTTTCCACATCATAGACCTTAAATTCTGCGGTATGACCAAAGTGCTGGAAGATCTGGCCGTTGTCGTAAGTAACTGCAATTCTCATGAAAAAAGATGCCTCCTGTTCGATTATGCACGATCAGTATAGCACGATGGGGCAATTTGTGCCAGAAAGAAAACAACTGAGGCGGGAGTCCGTAAAACAGCGGAATCCGACCTGTGGTTCCGATCATAGGTCGGATTTTTGCGGTTTCCATTGTCTGGGAAAACAAGGGGAATTCTGATTCTGCATTGTCCGGTAACCTTGCCAATGTTTGTTTATCATTCCGTGTAGCGCATTTTCCGGATTGGTTATGATCCGGTTGTCGCTCAAAAAATAATTCACCTCCTTGGGAAATGAAAACGCACTCTGCCGGTAAAGACAGGGTGCGTTTCCTTTTCCGTATCAAAAATGTTTTGCTTATTTCAGCAGTTGCGGATAGTTCGACCGCGCGTTGACAATGCGGTAGATATATACGGTGCCGTCTATGATCTTATAGATTGCAACATAGGTTTTGGTCAGTACCAGCTTGCGAAAACCGTTTGCCGCCAAAATCGGATCGGGGTGCGTTTGCCCCATCAGAGGAAAGTCCTCCAGCTTGTTGATGGTGTTTTCCATTGTGGCGGAGATTTTCCTTGCCGATGTTGTTCCGACTTCGATGATGTGATACTTGACGATTTCTTCAAAATCGTTCTGCGCCGGTTTCAGATAGACCAGCTTACTTTTCGTAGGCATGGAACAGCGCCTCCAATCTCTCGTGCATCTCTGCCGGAGTGCAGGTCGGCTCTCCGCTTAACCGGCTCATTTCAGCCGCATAGATCATATCGCGGTGGCGGAACATCGCCTCGCGTTCTTCAAAGGCTTCCATGCTCATATAAACGCCGTCATCCTCGCCTTTGTT
>CAZUKJ010000028.1:0-12558 GCA_964620855.1 uncultured Oscillospiraceae bacterium | reverse complement strand
AGTACCATGCCGGGATCTGATGACCCCACCAGAGCTGACGGGAAATACACCAGTCGCGGACGTTTTCCATCCAGTTCAGATAGGTTTTGGAGAAACGTTCCGGGACAAACTTGGTCTCGCCGTCCTTCGCGACGCGAATCGCCTCTTCGGCAAGCGGCTGCATTTTGACAAACCACTGTGCAGAAATGATCGGTTCCACATCATTGTGGCAGCGGTAGCATGTGCCGACATTATGCTGGTGATCTTCCGTCTTTTCCAGCAGGCCAAGCTCTTCCAGATCCGCAATGATTGCTTTTCTGGCATCGTAACGATCCAGACCTTCGTATTTTCCACCAAGCGAGTTGACCTTGCCATTGTCATCGAGGACACGGATCACCTCAAGGTTATGGCGCATACCGACCTCAAAGTCGTTGGGGTCATGGGCGGGGGTCATCTTGACGCAGCCGGTGCCAAACTCCATATCGACATATTCGTCAGCGACAACCGGAATCTCGCGGCCGACAAGCGGAAGAACGCAGGTCTTGCCAATGAGATGGGCATACCGTGCATCGTTCGGGTTGACTGCGACACCGGAGTCACCAAGCATAGTTTCCGGACGGGTCGTGGCGACGATGACATATTCATCGGAGTCTTTGACCGGGTAGCGCAGATGCCACAGCTTGCCCGGCTTATCCTGATATTCAACCTCAGCGTCAGAAAGCGCAGTGACGCAGTTCGGGCACCAGTTGATGATTCGGCTGCCGCGATAGATCAGGCCCTTTTCATAGAGCTTGACAAACACTTCACGGACTGCATTGGAGCAGCCTTCGTCCATAGTGAAGCGGGCTCTGTCCCAGTCGCAGGAAACACCCAGCGATTTCTGCTGTTCGACAATGCGGTCGCCATACTTCTGCTTCCAGTCCCAGACGCGATCAAGGAATTTTTCACGACCAAGGTCATAACGGGTCAGGCCCTCCTTGCGGAGTTCTTCCTCAACTTTGATCTGTGTTGCGATGCCGGCATGATCAACGCCCGGAACCCACAGTGAGCTATAGCCCTGCATGCGCTTGAAGCGGATCAGGATATCCTGCAGTGTGCAGTCCATAGCATGGCCCATGTGAAGCTGGCCGGTGACGTTCGGGGGCGGCATCACAATGGTAAACGGTTTCTTATCGTGGTCGATTTCAGTGTGGAAATACTTCTTTTCTTCCCACATGGAGTAGATCTCAGACTCGACCTGTCTGGGATCATAGGTTTTGGGAAGTTCTCTTGCCATGTCTTTCACTCCTAAAAAAATCCGCCCTGAGCGCATTGCTCAGGGCGGATATAAATTCTTTCCGCGGTACCACCTGAATTCCCCTTTCGGGGCACTCGAACCTCTGTAACGGGAGGACCCGGATCGGCTTATTGCAGATGCATTCAGCCGTCAGCTCCGAGGCGACCTTCCGACTTCCCTGCCGAAGCTTTCACCAACCGCTTCGTCTCTTTGGTGCAAGGGAGAATCGTACTCCTCCTCATCATCGCAAAACAGTATTAATAACGAAATGATGATACACGAAATCCTTGGATTTGTCAATTACTTGACCGTGATCAGAAGCTCGCCGGCCTTGACGTTATCGCCTTCTTTAATCAGAACCTGATCGATGACGCCGTCCATTCGGGCAACAACCGAGGTTTCCATCTTCATTGCCTCAATGACAGCAACAACCTGGTTCTCTTTGACCTGATCGCCGGGCTTCACATTGACCTTGGAGACAAGGCCTGGGATCGAAGCGCCGGTCTGGCTCTTGTCTTCCGGATCGGCAAGAACGATATGCTTAATCGTGACGGTAGCGTGCGGATCCGGGACAGCAACTTCACGGCGCATACCGTTGAGCTCAAACTGAACCTGACGCGTGCCGTCTTCGTTGACGTCGCCGAGGCCGAGATACTTGATCACAAGCGTCTTGCCGTCTTCGATGTTGATCTTATTGGTTTCACCAACTGCCATACCATTGAAGAACACATGGCTGCCCATTCGCATGATATAGCCGTATTCTTTGCGGTGCTCGCGGTAATCCTTGTAGACCTTCGGATACAGGCAGTAAGCAATCATTGCGCGCATGTTGATCAGATCGTTGCCCATAAACTGCTTCATTTCTGCTTCAACAGCCTCGAAATTGATCGGCTCAAGCAGTTCGCCCGGACGGCAGGTAATGGCAGGCTCGCCCTTGAGAACCACTTCCTGCAGGCCCTCCGGCTTGAAGCCCCATGCCGGCTGACCCATCATGCCCTTGAAATAAGACACAACAGAATCCGGGAAGGTCAGCGCCTTGCCCTTTTCGACAATATTCTCCGGCGTCAGGTCATTTTGGACCATGAAGATAGCCAGATCGCCGACCATTTTGCTCGACGGTGTGACCTTAACAATATCGCCGAGCATCTCGTTAACGGTAGCATACATGCGTTTGACATCTTCAAAGCGCGAACCAAGGCCGAGAGAGATAACCTGCGGCTGCAGATTGGTATACTGACCACCGGGGATCTCGTACTTATAGATATCGGTAACCGGAGTCTTCAGACCTTCATCAAATGTCTCGTAACGGAGACGGACATCAGACCAGTAATCGGTCAGCTTCTGAATGTTATCCAGATCGAGGCCGGTATCGCGCTCCTGACCCTGCAGCGCTGCAACGATGGCGTTCATCGACGGCTGGCTGGTCAGGCTGGACATGGAGGCGATGGCGGTATCGACAACGTCGACGCCGGCTTCGGCAGCCATAAGCAGCGTTGCAACCTGATTGGCAGTGGTGTCGTGCGTATGCAGCTGGATCGGAATGCCGATCTCCTGCTTGAGCGTAGAGACAAGCTTCTTGGCAGCATACGGCTTGAGCAGACCGGACATATCCTTGATCGCCAGCATGTGTGCGCCGCGCTTTTCGAGTTCCTTTGCCATCTTGACATAGTAGTCAAGCGTGTACTTGTCGCGCTTCGGATCAAGAATATCACCGGTGTAGCAGACCGTTGCCTGGCAGATTTTGCCCTGATTGAGGACTTCGTCCATCGCAACTTCCATGCCGGGGATCCAGTTCAGGCTGTCGAAGACACGGAAGACGTCGATGCCGCTCTTGGCAGATTCCTTGATGAATTCACGAACGAGATTATCCGGATAGTTGGTGTAGCCAACCAGGTTGGAACCGCGCAGAAGCATCTGGAACAGAACATTCGGGATCTTCTCACGCAGCAGGTCGAGACGCTCCCACGGAGACTCGTGGAGATAGCGATATGCAACATCGAAGGTTGCGCCGCCCCACATTTCCAGCGAGAAGCAGTCGGACAGGATGCGGGCAGTACCGTCGGCACCCTTGACCATATCCCGCGTACGCATACGCGTGGAGAGCAGGCTCTGATGTGCATCGCGCATGGTCGTGTCGCAGATGAGCAGTTTTTTCTGGTTGAGAACCCATTTGCTGACCGCTTCGGGGCCCTCTTTGTCGAGCAACTGCTTCAGGCCCGGCTTCGGATCACCCGGAAGGTCCGGGAAGCGCGGCGTATCGTACTGATGACGCTCTGCATTCGGATTGGCAACCTGAATATTTGCAATATACTTCAGCACGCGGGTTGCGCGGTCACGGGAGTTCTCGATTTCAAACAACTCGGGAGTTTCATCGATAAACTTGGTGTGGCACTGACCGGCAATGAACTTCGGATGATGCAGAATATTTGTAATAAACGGAATGTTGGTTTTGACACCACGGACATGGATCTCGGAGATCGCGCGCGCTGCTTTGTGGCATACACCGACAAAAGTATTGTCATGCGACGTGACCTTAACAAGGAGCGAGTCGTAGTACGGAGAGATGACCGTACCGGTTGTGGCATTGCCGCCGTCGAGACGGATGCCGAAGCCGCCGCCGGAGCGATACGCCGTAATTCTGCCGGTGTCCGGTGCGAAGTTGTTGGTCGGATCTTCCGTGGTGACGCGGCACTGGATGGCATAGCCGGTCATTTTCACATCATCCTGGCTCTTCAGACCGATCGGATCGAAGGAGAGCGGATGACCTTCCGCAATCAGAATCTGCGCGCGGACAAGGTCGACACCGGTTACCATTTCGGTAACGGTGTGCTCAACCTGAATGCGCGGATTCATCTCGATAAAGTAGTGATTACCCTGCTTATCGACGAGGAACTCAACGGTACCGGCATTGACATAGTTGACTTCCTTTGCGATCTTGACGGCATCTTCGTAGAGTCTCTGACGGACTTCTTCCGAAACGGAGAACGCCGGAGCAAATTCAACAACTTTCTGATAGCGGCGCTGCAGCGAGCAGTCACGCTCACAAAGGTGATAGACATTGCCGTGCGTATCTGCCAGAATCTGCACCTCGATGTGTTTCGGCTCAACGAGGTACTTCTCAATGAAAATATCATCGTTGCCGAACGCCTTTTTGGCTTCGTTTTTCACGAGATCAAAGGCCGGTCTGACTTCTTCAACGGAATCGCAGCGGCGCATACCGCGGCCGCCGCCGCCGGCAGCCGCTTTCAGAATGATCGGGAAACCATAGCTGATCGCTTTCTCGATGGCTTCGTCTGCATCGCGCAGCGGAACGGTCGAACCAGGAATGGTCGGAACATTGCAGCGCTTTGCAATGGCCTTGGCGTTGAGCTTATCGCCCATCTGCTCAAGGATATGGGACGGAGGTCCAATGAAAGTGATGCCGGCAGCTTCGCAGGCACGGGCAAAATCTGCATTTTCGGACAGGAATCCGTAACCGGGATGAATCGCGTCAACACCCCGGCGCTTCGCGAGGTCAATAATCGGTTCAATATCAAGATACGCACTGAGTGGACTCTTGTTCTCACCGATCAGGTAAGCTTCGTCGGCGCGAGTGCGGAAGAGACTGTGGGTATCTTCGTTGGAATACATTGCAACGGTGTGAAGGCCAAGATCGTAGCACGCACGGAAAATGCGGATTGCAATTTCACCGCGGTTTGCTACAAGCACTTTCTGAAAACGTTTTTCAGGCATGATAATATCACCTCTAAAATCATGATGTCTTCTGAAACGATTACAATTTTTCATTGCATATATAGTATACGGGAATTCTGCCAAATAGTAAATATCGGTTTTTTCAAATTTGTACCAAAAAACATCTGATGCGTTGACGCCTTTAACCAATAACTGTCGAATAGATAAAAAATCACAAAACGCACCGCTGAAAGAATCAGCGGTGCGTTTCACGTGCATGTGGCAGACAAATCAAATGTCTTCAATAATCGGAGACGGCTGCTTTGCCTGCGGGTTGGTCAGGGCGCGGAATTTGGCGCGGGAATCCTTGACATCCGCAAGCGCGCGGGTCATGGCATCTTCCGTGCGTTTGAGCGCATCATCGACATAATCGTTGGTAACCTGACGAAGCTCCTTGATCTTATCCTGTGCAGACTTAATCATCTCAGCAGCCTGCGCCTTTGCCTGCAGGTAGACCTCCTCCTGAGAGATCATCTGCTTGGCGCGCTGCTCCGCCTGACGGCGAATATTTTCAGCTTCGCGGTTGGCGTTGGTAATCACTTCGTTGCGGGATTCCACGATGGTTTTGGCCTGCTTGATTTCACCCGGAAGCTGATTGGAAATCTCGTCGAGCAGATCGAGAACCTTGTCGCGCTCAACGACACACTTGTCGGCGCCGAGCGGAAGGCTCCACGCATCCTGAATCATTTCATATAATGTGCTAAGGACATCTTCTACGCTGTTAGCCATGGTGCTCCTCCTGTTAATGTTTCTCGTGAATTCGTTTCTGGAAATCCGGGATAATCTGCTCGGGCAGGAAATCGCTCAGGTCGGCATCGTACATACCGATTGCCTTGACAGCGCTTGAGCTAAGATACATGAAGCGGTTCTCTGCGGTCAGAAACATGGTATCGAGCCCTTGATAGAGCTTTCGATTTATAATTGCCTGCTGGAATTCTGCGTCAAAGTCAGTAATGGCACGAAGTCCCTTGACAACGACACAGTTTCCCTTCTCTTTGGCATAATCAGCAAGCAAACCGCTGAACATCTCCACTTTGACGTTGGGCAGATGCGTGGTAACGCGACGGATCATCTCCACGCGTTCATCTGCGGAAAACATCGGCTGTTTCTGCACATTGACCATGACGCAGACTGTCAGTTCGTCAAAGATTTGGGATGCACGCTCGATCAGGTTCAAATGGCCCAGCGTGATCGGGTCAAAGCTGCCCGGATAGATTGCAACCTTCATGGGATTCCTCCTGGTGTCAGTTCCTCCGCAAAATCGTCACAAGAATTTTTCCGTAACGATAGTCTTTGGAACGCATCAAGCCGTCAAAATCACAGTCCAGCTGTTTTTCCGTCGGTCTTTCAAAAACGATTATACCACTATCCGACAAAATGTCAATTTCAGAAATCATCCGCAAGGCGTTTTCAAGATGTTTTTCCGCATAGGGCGGATCAAGAAAAATTATATCAAACTTTTTCGGTGTCGATTTCAAAAATGCGGTGTAGTCGGAACGCACAACTGTGGCTGTATCTGTGATTTTTGCCCGCTTCAGATTCTCAGAAACCAGCTTGACCGCAGAGGCAGACAAATCGACAAACGTAGCATGTGCTGCTCCCCTGCTGAGCGCTTCAATCCCCATCTGGCCGGACCCGGCAAACAGGTCCAGGACGGTTCTGCCTTCAATATCAAATTGCAGTGCATTGAAAATACCTTCCTTGACACGGTCCGTGGTCGGTCTGGTGTCAAGCCCTTCCGGTGTGAGCAGTCGTGTGCCGCGATAGCGGCCTGCAATGACTCGCATGATTTATTCTCCTTTGTGAAAGTGTGCATATACTGCCTGCGCAGCGTTTAAAGGAATCACATCACGCAGCTCTTCCACCGAAGCGCTGCGGATCGCGTTGATCGATTTGAATCGGCGGAGAAGGTCCTGTTTTCTCTTTTCTCCGATTCCATCGATTTCATCAAGCTCAGAATATTTCAACCGTTTGGAACGCAGTTTGCGATGATACTCGATTGCAAACCGATGTGTTTCTTCCTGTATGGTACCAATCAGAGCAAATACGGACGGAACTGTCGAAATCCCGATTTCTGCACCATCCGGTGTGATCAGTGCACGGGTACGGTGACGGCCGTCTTTGACCATTCCAACGATTTTGGGGAACAACCCAAGTTCTGACAGCACCTCGCGGACTGTTGCGGCATGCACTTCGCCTCCGTCTATGAGCAAAAGGTCCGGCATTTGTTCAAAGCCGGCATCGCATGATAAATAGTGCTGGAAACGGCGCTGTGTGACCTGCCGCATGGATGCGTAGTCATCCTGGTTCTCCATATCTTTCAGTTTAAAATGTCGGTAATCACGCTTCAGTGGTTTGCCGTTTTGGAACACAACCATGGAGGCGACGATATCTGTACCGGCAGTGTGAGAAATATCAAAGGACTCAATTCGCTTTGGTGCGTCAATCCCCAGCATGGACCCGAGCAGCTCAAGCGTACCACTGATGCGTTCTTCTCTGGTCGTTACACGCTCTGCCTCTTCTTTTGCATTCAGATTTGCCCGTTCAATCAGACGGACATTGTCACCGCGCCGCGGTACACGAATACGGATACGACTCGCCTGCTGCTGAGTCAACATCTGCTCAAAAATTTCTCTGTCTTCAATTTCACACGGCAGAAGGATATTTTTCGGGGAACTGCCTCTGGACAGATAGTATTGCTTCAGCAGAGAAGACACTGCTTCCGGAATACTGTCGGCAGGCTCGAGAATTTCATACTCTTTATCGAGCAGATTACCTCCGACATAATGCAGGACTGTAAAACAGGCTTTTGCTTCGCTTTGGTAGTATCCGATTGCATCGGTGTCGGCCATGGTGGCAGCTGTCACCAACTGTTTTTGACCAAGTGCTTCGATTGCTTTGTAGCGGTCCCGAAGCTGTGCAGCTGCTTCAAAGCGCAGTTCCTCTGCAGCCCGGGTCATCTGTGCAAGCAGATGATCCGCCACTTGCCTGTATTTCCCCTGCAGGATGAGAACTGCCTGCTCCATGCGGGAATGATACTCTTCCTGTGTCATGGTTACGCGGCACCAGGCGTCACAAAGCCCCATATGATGATTCAGGCAAGGACGATCCTTCCCCTGATCACGCGGAAATACCCTGCTGCAAGTCGGCAGCCGAAAGATATGAATAATCGTATCGATTGCACTTTGTGTCATTCCGCGGCCGCCGTATGGCCCAAAATATGAAGCACCGTCGTTGGCTGTGCGGTTGACCATGGTCATCTTCGGATACGGTTCCCGCAGATCGACACGGATATACGGATAGCCTTTGTCATCTTTCAGAAGAATGTTGTATCGCGGCATATGTCGCTTAATCAGCGAACACTCCAGAACCAATGCTTCAAATTCGGAATCCGCTAGGATTACATCAAACGAATGGATTTTTGAAACCATCGTCCGCGTTTTCAGCGTATGGGCGGAGGAATCCTGAAAGTATTGACTGACACGGTTTTTCAGTTTTTTTGCTTTGCCGACATAAATGACCTGCCCGGTTTTGTCCATCATGATGTACACGCCGGGCGCCAACGGCAATGAATGGGCTTTTTCCTTTAATTCGTCGAACGTCATCTATCTCACCTAAAAAAGCCGCAAGCCCATAAATGTTCAGGGCTTGCGGCAGTTTGGTATCAGTTGATCAGACAAGAACAGCAACTGCGAGCTGTTCGGTCAGCTCGTTGACAGCCTGCTCTGCATCCACACCCTCTGCGGAGATGCGGACCTTAGTTCCCTGCATGACACCGAGAGAAAGCAGACCCAGCAGACTTTTTGCGTTGACGCGGCGGTCATCCACTTCAACCCAGATCTGAGAAGAAAACTCGTTGGCTTTCTGAATAAAAATCGCCGCAGCGGTATTGTGCAGACCGGATTCGTTGCGGACAATGCCTTCTTTGCTATACATTGCTGACACTCCTTTTATATGTTGCGAAAGAATTATAACATAATCATTTAGGGGATTCAACCGTTATTTTGCAAGAGAAATGATGGTGACACCATCCTCGCCCTCGCCATATACGCCAAGTCGGAAGTCACGGATGCCACGTTGACGACGAAGGTGCTCGTGAATGGCTTTGCGAAGTGCACCGGTCCCCTTTCCGTGGATAATGCGAACTGAAGGAAGATTGGCCATAATGGCATTATCGAGGAAAATATCAAGAACGCCCAATGCTTCTTCCACAGTCATGCCACGCAGATCGATTTCCGGCGAAACAGTCGAGCTGCGGAATTCCCGCGTGGTTTTCTGGATGAATTTCTTAACTTCTTTCTGCTGCTCATTTTCAAGCAGGTAGACTTCTTCCGGCTTTGCCGAGACTTTCATAATGCCGGCTTGAAGCTGCAGCGTACCGTCTTTGGCAACGGACAGAACGGTTGCTTTTGTCCCAAGCTTGAGAAGCTCCACCGTATCGCCTGCCTTCGGAGCGCGCGATGGTGCAGGACGGGTGTCTGGCTGCTTTTGCGGTGCGAGTTTGCTTTCTGCTTCGTTCAGACTTCTGCGCAGATCCGCCTGTTTCTGATTTACGCCGTGTGCATCGGCGGTATCTTTCATCTGTTTGCGAAGCTGTTTGAGTTCTTCATAAACCTGATTGGCGGTGACGCGTGCCTCGTCAATAATTCTCTGCGCTTCAAGCCGTGCTTTTTCCACAGCTTTGTCACGTTCCCGCTTGATTTCGGCATAGTACTCCTCCGATTTAAGCTTGGTCTGCTGCGTTTCACGGCGAAGCTGCTCTGCCTCGGCTCTTGCCTGCTCCATGGCCTGACGCTGCTGTTCCAGCTGGTTGAGCACTTCTTCAAAGTCAAGATCGTTTTGCCCAACAAGATCCCGGGCTTTTTTGATAATGTCATCAGGCAGTCCGAGCTTGCTGGAAATTGCAAAAGCATTGGATTTTCCGGGAATACCGATAAGGAGCTTGTAAGTAGGCTGCAGCGTTTCAACATTGAATTCACACGAGGCGTTGATAACACCTTCGGTACGCATGGCATAGACTTTCAGTTCGGCGTAATGTGTCGTCGCGGCAACTCTTGCGCCTCTTCCCCGGCAGTATTCAATAACGGCAATGGCGAGCGCAGCACCTTCTGCCGGATCTGTACCGGCACCAAGTTCGTCAAAGAGAACAAGCGAATCACCGTCGCATACGTCGATGATTTCGGTGATATTTTTCATATGAGACGAGAATGTCGACAAAGACTGCTCAATCGACTGCTCATCTCCAATGTCGGCATAGACGGTCTCAAAAACATTGATGCTGCTGCCATCGCTGACCGGCAGATGAAGACCGCATTCGGCCATCAGCGTCATCAGGGCAATGGTTTTCAGTGTGACTGTTTTACCGCCTGTGTTCGGGCCTGTGATGACCAGTGTGTCAAATTCGCGGCCAAGCTGGACTGTGATTGGAACAACTTTCTTCGGATCAATCAGCGGATGGCGCGCTTTGATCAGCTCCAAAGATCCATCGGTCCGCAGTTCCGGCTCAATGGCGTTCATTTTCAATGAAAGCTTTGCGCGGGCGAAAATCACATCGAGCTCAACGAGAATGTGATAATCACTGATAATATCATCCTTATGCGCGGCGGCTTCTGCAGACAATTCTGCGAGAATTCGTTCAATCTCTTTCTGCTCGCGGATCAACAGTTCGCGCAGCTCGTTGTTTGCGTTGACCGACTGCATCGGCTCGATGAAGAATGTGCTTCCGGAAGAAGAGACATCGTGCACCAGACCGGGAATGCTGTTTTTACATTCGGCCTTAACCGGAACAACATAGCGCCCGTCCCGCATGGTAATGATTGCGTCCTGCAGAAATTTGGAATAGGTTGGAGAAGAGATGATCTTCTGCAGACTTTCTTTTACCTTGGCGCTCTGGATGCGCATATGTCGGCGAATATCGGCCAACTCACTGCTGGCAGCATCGGAGATTTCATCTTCTGACAAAATCGAATTGGTAATGCGTTCTTCCAGCCTGCGATTGGCGTTAAGCGAGAAGAACAACGGGTCAATGCATGAATCAACTGCGTCTGTATCGGCATAGTGTTTTACACCGCGAGCCGCGCGAAGAACACCGGCAACACGCAGAAGCTCAATGGTTGTCAGGCTTCCGCCGCGGTCAGCACGATCCAGCGAGGCGGTGACTTCTTTCACTTCGTGGAAGGTCGGAGTTCCTTTCCGCATAATCAGTTTGCAGGCCGCGGTTGTTTGAGCGAGCCATTCCTGAATTTCATCTGCGTCGGTTGAGGGCCGCGTCTTAAGACATCTGGTTTTGGCTTCTTCGCTGATCGCACAGTCGGCAAGCATTTGAAGCACACGGTCTAATTCGAGCGTATGCAGGGATTTTTCATAAAGTTCAGTCATATGTGATCACCATGAAAGAAAAATAGACTTTTATAGAAATCGAGCGTTGAAAATCCGCGCTCGAGCTGAGTCAGAAGATACGACTCTGTAATACCAGTCAGATCCTGCAGTGCTTCCTCCGGCATCGAGAACGAAAATAATCGCTGCGGCGGACACTCCACCAAATATCGAATAGCCGAAAGCAGTCCCGGACTCAGCGGCATCCGAATACCGTCCGCTTCCAGCACAGCGCAGTGATCGCAGAGGATCACACCGGCACGCAGATAGAAATGCGTGGGATTGTCGCTTCCACAGCCGGCACAATCCGTCAGATCCGGTGTATAGCCCATGATACAGGCGGCACGAAGTTCAAACCCCGCCTTGACCAGTGCCTGTGGCTTGTGAAGTTCGCTCAACGCATAAATTGCATTCAGCGTCAGTGAGAGCAGTTCCTGATTCGGCTCACCTTCCATTGCTGCAACATCAGCAACCTGTGCAAAGTAAGAAGCCAGAGAGAGCCGTTCTAAATCGCTGCGAAGTCCCATGAACATCTGCAGCGGGATCGCTTCAGTAATCGTGCAGAAGCCTCGATTTTCAGAATAGGTAAATTCCGAATATGCCAACAGCTGGCAGGCGCTTTTTAAAGTACCTTTTGAGCGGCGGACGCCTCTTGCCTTCAAAGTGATCTTTCCGTATTCTTTTGTAAGTACAGTCAGAAGCCGGTCCGCATCTTTGTAGTCTACCTCACGCAGCACGAGACCTTCCGTTTTTCGATACATAGCTATGTACGGAGCTGTTATGCCGGTACAGGCACCTGCCCCTTCTCCTTTTGTACATTGACGGTCTGCTTATACAGCAGGTAGAATTCCGGTGCGCCTGTCAGTACAAACAAACGCCAGATCATGTCCGTATCCATCCGATATCCTCCAGCAGCGAAGTACTGATAGGATTTGCCGTCAGACCGCTGTTCATGCAGGAAATAGTCACCGACCAAGCGGACAGATGCGCCCATCTTTGCCAAGATGGACGCATTGGGCTATTTAAACATCATATCCGAAATTACGGATCAGGCCAACGGAGTCGCGCCAGTTTTCTTTGACCTTGACCCATGTCTCCAGGTATACCTTGGTTCCCATGAATTTTTCAGCATCAACGCGGGCCATGGTGCTGATCTTTTTCAGCATGGCGCCCTGCTTGCCGATGATAATACCCTT
>CAZUKJ010000027.1:0-12764 GCA_964620855.1 uncultured Oscillospiraceae bacterium | reverse complement strand
TCTGCCTGCGCGGCATTGCCAAAGGCGCCAAGAAGGTCGTCCTGATGCTGAGCTACCCGTCTGATGAAGTCGGCAACCATCTCGTCAGCATGGACGCGCTCGATGAGCACGGCATTGATCCGTACAAGGACGTTCTGACACTTGAAAAATACCGCGAGCTGTTTGGCTACGAGGTCCATCCGTTCACGGGCGTCGACTATGTTGCCTACTATGAATCTCTTATCCGCGAAAGCGGTGCGGAAGTCGAAGTCATTTTCGCCAACAATTGCCGTGCCATCCTGAACTACACCAAGAATGTTCTCTGCTGTGACATTCACACCCGCGCCCGCACTAAGCGTCTGCTCAAAAGCGCCGGTGCAGAGCGTGTCTGCGGCCTGGATGATATCCTGACCGGTCCGGTCAACGGCAGCGGTTACAACGAGAAGTACGGCCTGCTCGGCACGAATAAGTCCACCGAAGATCAGGTCAAGCTCTTCCCGCGTGAATGCACGGATCTCGTGCTCGAAATCCAGAAGCGTGTTCTCGAAAAGACCGGCAAGCACGTTGAAGTCATGGTCTACGGCGACGGTGCATTCAAAGATCCTGTCGGCAAGATCTGGGAGTTGGCTGACCCGGTCGTCTCCCCGGCTTATACCGCCGGCCTTGAAGGTACGCCGAACGAGCTGAAGCTTAAGTACCTTGCGGACAACGACTTCGCGCACCTGTCCGGCGATGCGCTCAAGGAAGCCATTAAAGAAGAGATCACCAAGAAGGACGGCAGCCTTGTCGGCCAGATGGTCTCCGAAGGAACGACCCCGCGCCGCCTGACCGACCTGATCGGTTCGCTGTGCGACCTGACCTCCGGCTCCGGCGATAAGGGCACTCCCATTGTCTTTATTCAGGGCTATTTCGATAACTACACCACCGAATAAGCACAATATTCAAGCAGCTGCCGGCTTCCCGGCAGCTGCTTTTTATTTGATCACGAGTACAGCATGACTATTTTGCGTCAATCGTTGATATTCTAATTTCTTTTTGGTATATTATGTGTGTATACCATAGAAAGAAGGTTGAAACAGTATGGGTCATCTCACTGGCAAA
Source organism: uncultured Oscillospiraceae bacterium (assembly GCA_964620855.1). Taxonomy (GTDB): domain Bacteria; phylum Bacillota; class Clostridia; order Oscillospirales; family Oscillospiraceae; genus CAKTOF01. The sequence goes on along the minus strand of CAZUKJ010000027.1, from coordinate 11,684 downwards.
ACTGCGATCATTACCGGTGGCGGCCGCGCCGTGCTCCGTGATGGCAGCTGCGGTTCGATTGGCTACGGCATTGCGACCGCTTACGCAAAAGAGGGCTGCAACCTCGTCCTGACCGGACGCAACATGCAGAAACTGCTTGACGCAAAAGAGGAACTCGAACGCCTCTATGGCATTGAAGTTCTCCCCGTTCAGGCCGACATCTCCACCGGCGCAGACAATCAGGCTACGGCCGACGAAGTCGTGCGTCAGGCAATCGAGAAGTTCGGCGCCATCCATGTGCTGATCAACAACGCGCAGGCATCTGCCTCCGGTGTGACGCTGGCTGACCACACCACCGAACAGTTTGATCTCGCCATCTACTCGGGCCTGTACTCTGCTTTCCACTATATGAAGGCCTGCTATCCGTACCTGGCCAAAACGCAGGGCAGCGTCATCAACTTCGCCTCCGGTGCCGGCCTGTTCGGTAACTTTGGTCAGAGCGCATATGCCGCCGCCAAAGAAGGCATCCGCGGTCTGACCCGCGTTGCTGCCAACGAATGGGGCAAGGACAACATCAATGTCAACATTGTCTGTCCGCTGGCATGGACCGCGCAGCTCGAGAACTGGGCCAACGCCTATCCCGAAGCCTTTAAGGCCAACGTCACGATGCCGCCGATGGGCCATTACGGCAACGTCGAGACTGAGATTGGCCGCGCCTGCGTCGCGCTGGCTTCTCCTGACCTGAAGTACATGAGCGGTGAAACGATCACGCTCGAGGGCGGCATGGGTCTGCGTCCGTAATCCTTCATAAACCAACGCCGTGTGAGCCAGCCGCTCACACGGCATTTTCATACTCCGGGCACCGAATGCATATGCTTGATTAACCGCACAGCATGGGAGGTGCCTACCGATGAGAGAAGATATTGAGCAAAGGGCCTGCGATCTGGCTGTGTACATCATCGAAACGCAATCCACCGTCCGCGCTGCTGCCAAGCAATTCGGCATCAGTAAGTCGACGGTACACAAGGACATCAGCGACCGGCTGCCGGAGTGCAACCGGCCGTTGTATCTGCAAGTCAAGGAAGTCCTTGATCGGAACAAAGCCGAGCGACACCTGCGCGGCGGCATTGCTACACGCAAGAAGTACAAAGGTGTTTAAATAATTTATCGCATTATCGAAGTACATTGCTGTAAAATAGCACAAAAAACTCCCCGAAAGACGAAATCTTTCGGAGAGTTTTTTTGTTGAACCCGGTATCAAATCGTCGTATACTAGAACAAACCTGATCAAACACGGGAGGTAATCACCATGTATGACCGCATCTTCAATTTCTCCGCAGGCCCGTCGATGCTGCCCGTCTGCGTTTTGGAACAGGCACGCGATGAAATGCTCAACTACGCCGGTTCCGGCATGAGCGTCAATGAGATGAGCCACCGCAGCAAGGTCTTTCTGCAGATCTATGAAGACGCGGTCAGTCTGGTCAGGCGCACACTGTGTGTACCGGACAATTATAAAATCCTGTTTATGCAGGGCGGTGCGACACTGCAATTTGCCTGCGTCCCGATGAACCTGATGAGAACCGGCCGTGCCGACTATATCCTCACCGGCAATTTTGCCACGAAAGCCTACGAAGAAGGCCTGAAATATGGAGAGGCCCGCATTGCCGGCTCGACAAAGGCAGAAAACTTCCGCCGTATCCCTCGGCAGGATGAGCTAGACCTTGATCCGACGGCAGACTATGTTCACATCTGCCTGAACAACACCATCTATGGCACACACTGGAACTACATTCCCGACACCGGCGCTGTGCCGCTCGTAGCCGATATGTCCTCGTGCATCTTCTCCGAGCCGGTTGACGTATCCAGATTTGGCGTAATCTATGCCGGTGTGCAGAAGAACCTCGCGCCGAGCGGTATGGCGCTGGTCATCATCCGGGAAGACCTTATATGTAAGGATCTGCCGAAATACTGCCCGACGCTCTGCAGCTATGAAACACACGCTTCCAACGACTCGATGTATAATACACCGAACTGCTGGTCGATCTATATGGTCAAGCTGGTGCTCGAATGGATCGAATCCATTGGCGGCATTGCCGCGCTCTGTGAACAAAACCAGAAAAAAGCTGCATTGCTCTATGATTATCTCGACTCGACCAACTTCTACCAGGCGGCCGTTGAACCGGGCTCGCGCAGTCTGATGAACGTCACATTCCGCTGTACCAGCAAAGACCTTGATGCAAAGTTCGCGGCAGAATCCGGCAAAGCACAGATGTCGAATCTGAAGGGTCACCGCTCTGTCGGCGGCATGCGCGCTTCAATCTACAACGCCATGCCGATCGAGGGTGTCAAGCATCTGGTCGAATTTATGAAAACATTTGCACAGGAAAACTCGTGAAACCCGGAACGAAACCGGTGTTGCTGCCGTCTATATAGACGGCAGCGTTTATTCTTTGATTGCAGCTGATCTGCGGCAATCTGCTGCACCTACTTTTCACCAATTCGGGAATTATTATTGATTCGCACCGGGTTGCGTGATATGATAGTCGAATCAACACAGCGCCTGTCGACCTCTGTCGGCAGATTGGGAGACCTGACTATGGCAAATCAACAAAAGCAACGCAAATGGACGCTGTTTGGCAGTCGGTACCGTACTGACCGATCCGCTTCCGGCAAGCGGCGGGCGAAATGGCCCAAGGTGCTTGCGGCCATTCTGGCTGCGATCATTGCCGTCTATTGCATTTGCGTCTATTCCAATATTCCTTTTATTAAAAAATGGCGTACGATCTACATAGAAACCGCAATGTCCACCATGAACCATCAGTGGCTTGCAACCGCGCTGCTGCCGGACAAAGTCGTTGACGAAGTTGTCGATGCAATGGCGCAGGCGCGGCAGGAGCAGGTCGGCCTGACCTCCACATGGGAGGATCTCGTCACAAGTGAACCGGACGAAGACCTGTCGGAGTACACTTCCTACGAATCGCCGGAAGAAGCTGCATTCTATGAGCTGTTCTGGGAAATCGATCCGCAGACCATGGACGACTATCTGAGCAAGCACCCTGCCTTGCTCAACGACGGTTGGGAAAACCTCTATATCAACGAAGCCGGAATCGACGATAACGGTACTACGATCTACACGACGATGGGTGAGCAGGTACTTGCCATCGATGCGCGCAATCAGGTGCTTCTCGTCCGCGTGGAAACCAGCAACGGCAAAGGTGTGCTTGCCATTGCCAAAGACCCGAGCAGGCTTTCGATCGAAGCGGCAGCAAACATTGGTGAATCCGGACAGTTCGCCGGTTACATCGCCGAAAATCACAACGGTATCCTCGCAATGACGGCCAATGGCTTTGAGGATGTAGACGGCGTCGGAAACGGTGGTCAGATCATTGGCTACTCGATGTGCAGCGGCGTGGAGTACGGCATCCATTCCCAGATCGGCTATAAGCGCATTGAACTGCGCGAGGACAATCGGCTCTATGTTGTTGACGCGCAAAGCCCGGTCAGCAGCGATACGACCGATGCTGCCGAGTTTACCCCGGCGCTGATCGTCGACGGCGAGATCGTCGTCGACGCCAGCAGCGGTTATACCGCACTCAACCCTCGCGCCTGCCTCGGGCAGTCTGACCGTGAGGAAATGCTGCTTTTGGTGATCGAAGGCCGTCTGATTGGCTATTCGCTCGGTGCTGATGCGATGGAATGTGCCGATATTCTTGCGCAGCACAACTGCATGCAGGCAATGAACCTCGACGGCGGCACAAGCGCAATCATGTACTTTGACGGCGAATATGTAACCCGCTGTTCGAACACCGCGCTGCCCTATGGGCGGTTGCTTCCGAATGCTGTTGTCTACGCCAGAGCAGACTAAAAACAGCTCCGTGTCTTCCGAAGAAGACACGGAGCTGTTTTTTTCATGTATTATGGTCGACGACCTTCATCTGTTTCAGATTGCCGATCTTCCGGCTGCGCTCGTCGAGCTTGGCCATTACTTCATCCATCGTAATGCCGGCCTCTGCCATCATCACCGTCAAGTGATAAATCAGGTCTGAGATTTCACCGATCGTCTCGGCGCTGTCTCCATTTTTTGCCGCGATGATTGTCTCCGCGCACTCCTCGCCCACCTTTTTCAGGATCTTATCCATGCCCTTTTCAAACAGGTAGCAGGTATAGCTTCCCTCCTGCGGGTTTTGCTTGCGATCCATGACAACCTCATAGAGCCGATCCAACGTCTCGTTCATGCAAATTCCTCCATCACATTAAAGAAACAGCTTCTCGCACCGGTGTGGCAGGTCGGACCGACCGGTCTGCACAACAGCAGCAGCGTGTCCGTGTCACAATCGGTTATGATCTTCTGCACATGAAGATAATGGCCGGATGACTCCCCTTTGTTCCACAGCGTTTTCCGGCTGCGCGACCAAAACCATGCCGTTTTCGTCTCAAAGGTCAGGCGTACCGCCTCTTCATTGGCAAATCCGAGCATCAGCACATCCATCGTATCGATATCCTGCACAATCACAGGGATCAGCTCAGACTTTTGAAACAAGTCTTTGATCTGTACCATTTGATCACCTCACCGGAATCCCGCGCGCCGCCAGATATTCCTTGACCTGCGGCACCGTCAGTTCGCCAAAATGGAACAGGCTGGCCGCCAGCGCAGCATCACAGCCGGTTTGTTCAAACACTTCCGCAAAATGCTCCAGGCTGCCGCAGCCGCCGGATGCAATCACAGGTATATTGACCGCCTCGACGACCGCCTTCGTCATCGCAAGGTCGAACCCGGCCTTGGTGCCGTCTGCATCCATCGAGGTCAGCAGAATCTCACCGGCGCCCAGGCGTTCGCCCTCTTTGGCCCATTCTACAACGTCTTTCCCCGTCCAGACACGGCCGCCATTGATTACAACCTCAAAACTGCCGTCTTCTTTGCCCTTGCCGTCAATGGCCAGGACAACACACTGACTGCCGAAGCGCTCTGCCGCGCGGGAAATGAGTGATGGGTCTCGCACCGCTGCGGAGTTGACCGAAATCTTGTCGGCACCGGCGCGCAGGATCTGTGTAAAATCTTCGACGCTTCGAATCCCGCCGCCCACAGTCAACGGCACAAACACCTGCCGGCCGGTACTCTCGATCACATCGACGACAGAGGCTCTGCCCTCGTGCGTGGCTGTGATATCGAGAAAAACAATCTCGTCAGCGCCCTGATCGGAGTAGTATTTCGCCAGTTCCACGGGATTGCCCGCGTCACGGATATCGACGAAATTAACGCCTTTCACCACGCGGCCGTTTTTAACATCCAGACACGGAATGATGCGTTTGGCTAACATTGTTCTCCCGCCTCCTCAACGGCTCGCTTCAGGTCGATTGCACCGGCGTAGTATGCCTTTCCGATGATTGCCCCATCCATACCAGCTGCTTTCAGATCGCAGATGTCCTGATTGCAGGACACTCCGCCGGAAGCCGTGATGCGGCACGATACCGCCGCTTGCAGTGCATTGAGACGCGCAAACGACGGACCGGAGAGCGCACCGTCCGTGTCGATATCCGTAAAAATCAGATTCTGCACACCAAGTGCTTCCATGCTGCGGGCAAATTCGAGATAGTCCAGACCGGAATCGTCGATCCAGCCCGCCGTCTTCACGCGGCCGTCTTTTGTGTCGATTCCTACGGCAATGCGGTCGCCGTACTGAGCTGCTGCCCGTGCAACAAACTCCGGATCTGTCACAGCTGCCGAGCCGATGACCGCGCGGTAGACGCCAAGGGCAAACACCGCTTCCAGATCCACCATGGAGCGAATCCCGCCGCCAAGCTCGATGCGCAGGCCGGTCTGTTCGACAACACTGCGCACGATCTCGCCATTTTTCCGGATGCCGTCTTTTGCACCGTCAAGATCGACCATATGAATATATTTTGCACCTGCTTCCCGGAATTCGAGCGCAGTGCGCACCGGATCATCCGACACCTGATGCACCGTGTCGAACTCTCCCTGATACAGACGCACACAGGCGCCGTCTTTCAGATCAATGGCAGGCAGGATGATCATGCGTTTAAGCCTCCGAAATTTCTCAGAATCTGCAGGCCTGTCTCGCCGGATTTCTCCGGGTGGAACTGGCAGCCAAACACGTTTCCGCGGGCGACCATCGCCGTGACCGGCGCGCCGTAATCACAGACTGCGGCCACATCTGCCTGCTCCTCACAAAAGCCCATGAAACTGTGGACAAAATAGACATAAGCGCCGTCCGGGATTCCTTCCAGCAGCGGATTCCGATGACAGATTTCCAGCGCGTTCCATCCAATCTGCGGCAGCTTGAGCGGCGTTTGGATACGATCCACACGGCCCGGAATCAGTCCCAGACCGGTGCACTCGCGCACCTCGGTCGATGAGCCGAGCAGCATCTGCATACCGAGGCAGATGCCGAGCAACGGTTTGTCTGCCGCGCACCGCAGGAGCACCTTGTCCAGCCCGCGCACGGTCAGATTCTCCATCGCGTCAGGAAATGCGCCAACGCCGGGTAAAATCACCGCATCGGCGCGCAGCAGTTCAGCCGGATCAGCCGTAATCGTATTATTCAGGCCAAGGAAATCGAGCGCCTTCGTCACACTGAGCAGATTGCCTGCGCCATAATCGACAACCGCAATCGTTCCCATCTTACAGTGCCCCTTTCGTCGAGGTCACACCCGAGCCGCTCACTTCCACTGCTTCACGGATGGCCATGCCGAGCGCCTTGAACAACCCCTCGGTAATATGGTGCGCATTGTCTCCGTAAAGACATTCCAGATGCAATGTTACGCCCGCATTCATCGCAAAAGCGCGCAGGAACTCCACGGTCAGGCAGCTGTCATATTCTCCGATGATCTCCTGCGGCATCTCCGCATCAAAATGTAAGAAGGCGCGGCCGGAGATATCAAGCGCACAGCGACAGAGTGCCTCATCCATCGGCACGAACGAACAGGCAAAGCGGCGGATACCGACCTTGTCGCCAAGCGCCTTGGCAAACGCCTGCCCCAGCGCGATGCCTACATCCTCCACCGTGTGGTGGCCATCGACATGCAGATCACCCCGTACGGACAGATTCAGCTGCATTTCGCCGTAAAATGCCAGCGCTGTCAGCATATGATCGAAGAACCCAATCCCGGTGGTAATGCTGCTTGGCCCTTTTTCCAGACACAGAGACAACTGAATATCCGTCTCTTTCGTCTTACGGACGATCTGCGCGCAGCGCTTTTCCTGCGGCGGAAGCATCCGGCCAAGCAGTGTATCTACGCTGACACCAAAGAAATCCGCCAGTGCTGCAAGCACCGCCAAGGTCGGCTCTCTTTTCCCGCGTTCGTATGCGCCGATGGCGGACGCAGACACGCCCACCGCATCGGCTACCTGCTCCTGCCGCAAGCCGCGGGCAGTCCGCAGTGTTTTCAGCTGTGTTCCGAAGTTCATCCCCATCACCCTGCTATGTAGTGAATTCATTATTTTCCGTCAAAGCGAATCTTGACCGAGTTGGCATGTGCCGTCAGCGTTTCTGCTTCTGCAATGGTGATGATCGAATCAGCCACCTGCTGCAGCGCATCGCGCGAGAAGTCGATCACGCTGATCTTCTTGAGAAAGCTCTCCGCCGAAAGGGGCGAGAAGAACCTGGCCGTGCCGGAGGTCGGAAGGACATGGCTCGGGCCGGCCATATAGTCCCCCAGCGGCTCCGGAGAATGTTCGCCGACAAAGATCGCACCGGCATTGGTGATCCTCGAAACCATATCGCGCGGTTCATTTGTCACAAGTTCCAGATGTTCGGGCGCAATCTCATTGGCAAGGCAGATGCAGTCGTCAAGCGAGTCACAGACGATGACTGCGCCGTAGTTTTCCAAACTTTCGCGGATGATCTCCTGCCGGGAAAGCTGCTTGGTCTGGATCTCCAATTCCCGCATAACCGCCTGCGCCACCATCTCGTCATCCGTCAGCAGGATTGCCGAAGCAAGCTTATCGTGCTCGGCCTGGCTGAGCAGATCGGCCGCAACATAGCGGGCCTTGGCCGACTTGTCGGCAATCACAAGCACCTCACTCGGGCCGGCGACCATATCAATATCAACCTGTCCAAACGCCATCCGCTTTGCAGCGGCAACATACGCATTGCCCGGGCCGACGAGCTTGTCAACCTGCGGGATAAAACCTGCACCGTAGGTCAGTGCACCGATCGCCTGCACACCGCCGACTGCAATGCAGCGGTCAACACCCGCCACCCACGCAGCCGCCAGAACGGCATCGTTGAGATTTTCAGTTGGGGGTGTAACCATGACAACTTCACTGACACCTGCAACCTTGGCCGGAACAACGTTCATCAGCACGGAGCTCGGATACGCCGCCGTGCCGCCCGGAACGTAAACACCAATCCGGTTGAGCGCACGAGACAGCTGGCCAACACGGCCGCCCTCCACAAGGGAATCCCAGACACGGCTCTCACCAAGCAGGCGGAACTGATAATCGACAATATTTTTTGCACTTTGCTCAAGGGCATACAGCAGCTCCGGCGCAATCCGCTTTGTCGCGGCTTCGAGTTCCTCACGAGCGATCTCACGCGGTTCTGCGCCATCGAGCTTCACTGAATATTCCACGACCGCTTCATAGCCGCGCTTGCGTACATCCTCCATGATCTTTGCCGCCGTTTCGGTGATCTGCGCATTGGCTTGCGCCGCACGCTCCCGCATCGAGGCAATCAGTTCCTTTTCCTCATATCCGTCTGCACGGACAAAATTTGTTATCATAACGCTTCCTCACACTTTCCAACAAAATCCAGAATCGCGTCTTTATAAAGTTTCATGCTAGCCGTGTTTACAATCAGGCGTGCCGAAATCGGCGCGACCGTTTCGATCGGAACCAGACCATTTTCCTTGAGGGTCGCGCCGGTCTGCACGACGTCCATAATCGCGTCGGCCAACCCGAGAATCGGCGCCAGCTCGACGGAACCTTCAATTTTAATCGTTTCTACATCCATGCTCTTCGCCTCGAAGTAGGCCTTCGTGACGTTCGGGTATTTGGATGCCACGCGGCGGGTACGATATGTGCCGTAAAACTCGTCTTGCTCACGCACTGCCAATGCAAACCGGCACGCGCCATAGCCCAGATCGAGCATCTCATAAAATGAGCCGCCGTGTTCTAAAATGGTGTCCTTGCCGACAATACCAAGATCGCACACACCATGTGTCACATAGGTGATAACATCCGGCGCTTTGGCCAGAATGACATCGAGCGGATAGTTGCTCACCGGCAGCACCAGCTTACGGGTATCCTCGTTGACCTGCGAGCAGTCCAGACCCGCGCGTTCAAACAGCTTGATTGAATCCCGGAGCAGACGCCCCTTGGTCACAGCAATGCGAAGCCGCTTCATAGCGTCACGCTCCTCTCTGCATCCGGTCCGATGAGCACGAGACACTTGGCGCCATGCGCGCGCGCTTCCGCCTCTGCCTCATCTGCAGTTTCCGCACTTGAGAGCACACCAGTACCCTTCGGTACACCCGCCAGCCACTCCAGGGCACGGCCAAAACAGCCCGATTCATACCAGATGACTGTCTCAGGAGGTACCGGCTCCGGCCGTTCGAGACAGCTTGCCAGCGCAGCAACGTCCACGGCAAAGCCGGTTGCAGGCACATCAAAGCCGAATCGGCCGATCAGGCCATCGTATCGGCCGCCGGAGACAACCGTTGTTCCCGCACCCTGTGCATAGCCGCGGAAGACGACACCGGTATAGTAATCAATTCCCTGGACAAGACTCAGATCAAAGCGGACATGGCTGCTCAGTCCGGCCTGCTCCAACTCGAAGTAGAGTTCTGACAGGTAATCAAGCGCAGCAACAGCCTGCGGAGCGCATGTCAGCGCCCTTGCCTCCGAAAGTACCTCTGCGCCGCCAAACAGACGGCAGATCCGGCTGAGTGCATACCCGGCCGGTATGTCGCGGTACGGCTGCAAAAGGTCTGAAAACGCGGCAAAGTTTTTATCTTCGATCACCTGGCGCATCGTATCGACCGTCGCGGTATCTGCACCAAGCTCATCAGCCAGCGCGGTAAAAAATCCGGCATGGCCCAGTTCAATCTGATACTGCGCCAGCCCGGTCGCCTCCAGCGACTGCACCGCCAGCGCGATTACTTCAAGATCTGCGCGAATCCCCGCAGCACCGATCAGCTCAATGCCGCACTGCGGGATCTCGCTCTGCGTACCGGTGTGCGCGTCGTTGGAACGGAATACCGGTTGATTATAGTAGAGTCTCTGCGGCATCGGCGTCGCGCGCAGTTTCGTCGCGGCTACACGCGCGATGGGCGTGGTGTTGTCCGGCCGCATAACAAGAATGCTGCTCGAGCGGTCAATCAGCTTGCGCATTGACTGCTGCGGCATCGGATTGCCGGACGCCGTGAACAGATCGTAAAACTCGACCTCCGGCGTCATCAGCTCTGCATAGCCGCTGCGGCGAAACAGGCCGGTCAGCGCTTTCTGCACCTTGCGGTAGGCGCTGCACTCTGCAAACAGGCGATCGCCCGTGCCGGCAGGCGTTCCAATGGAGATGGCCATCTTGCCGCACCTCACTTTCATTGACTAATTTGGTAGTATGGTAGCACGCGAAATTATCTCTGTCAACCTCAGAAGAGAGAAACCTGACTCGTATCAGGGAGATCACCAAAAACTCCCGCCGCCTTCAGGTTCTCGATGTGCGTTTTGGAGACCTTCGGGCAGGCCGCAGCGAACTCCTCGATAGAGATGAAATGCTTCCCCTTGCGGCCTTCTGCAATGTCGAGCGCCGCAGTCTCGCCCAGACCGGATACCGACACGAACGGGGGCACCAATTTCCCGTCTTTCAGGTTGAATTTCAGCGCATCGGATTCATACAGATCCATCGGCGCAAATTCAAAGCCGCGCAGATAGAACTCGTAACAGACCTCAAGCGTTGTCAGGAGATCCTGCTCTTTGGCCGTCGCGTCCGGGTTGGAGTCAATCCTGCGGATTTCCTCTTTGACGCGGTCCATACCATTCGTCATCATCTCCGCGTCGAAGCCGTCTTTCTGGCTTCGACGATAGAAATACGCTGAGTAAAACGCCAGCGGCTCATGCACTTTAAACCAGGCAATGCGGAACGCCATCATAACATAAGCGACCGCGTGCGCCTTCGGGAACAGATACTTGATCTTTTTGCACGACTCAATGTACCATCCCGGAACGCCTGCCTCGATCATCTCCTGCTCTGCCCCTTCCGGCAAGCCGCGGCCCTTTCGAACCGCCTCCATGATCTTAAACGAGCGTTTTTCCGGCATGCCGCAGCTGATGAGATAGATCATGATATCGTCGCGGCAGCCGATGGCCTCGTTGACCTTTGCTGTGCCGGACAAAATCAGATCACGCGCGTTGCCGAGCCAGACATCGGTACCATGCGAGAAGCCGGAAAGGCGCAGCAGCGTGTCAAACTGCGTCGGCTGCGTATCCTCGAGCATTCCGCGGGTAAATCGCGTGTTGAATTCCGGGATGGCAACCGCACCGGTCGGGCCGAGCAAGGAATCGTTCTCATAGCCAAGCACCTTCGATGAGGTGAAGATCGACATGGTATCCTTATCGTCAAGCGGGATCTTCTTGGCGTCGATCCCGGTCAGGTCCTCCAGCATGCGGATCATCGTCGGGTCATCGTGGCCGAGCATATCCAGCTTCAGGAGGTTTTCCTCCATGGAGTGGTATTCAAAATGGGTGG
>CAZUKJ010000026.1:0-13361 GCA_964620855.1 uncultured Oscillospiraceae bacterium | reverse complement strand
AGGTCGCCGGCCATGCCAACACCTTCATCTTCCCGGACGTCACCGCCGGCAACATCGGCTACAAGATCGCTGCCCGTCTCGGCGGCTTCGCTGCCTACGGCCCGATCCTGCTCGGCCTGAACGCCCCGATCAACGACCTCTCCCGCGGCTGCAACGCCGATGAGGTCTACAAGATGTCCCTGATCACCGCCGCTCTCGCGTAAGTGATACAACAAAAGTCCCGCAGACCAACCGGTCTGCGGGACTTTTTTATTGCATTGGTTCCGTATAGGTCAGGATAGCTCAAACATGCCCATATACAGGCTGTAGTAGCGCCCACCGAGCGCGATCAGCTGCTCGTGGCTGCCGCGTTCGATGATCTCGCCGCCTTCAATGACGCAGATCTCATCGGCATTGCGGACTGTAGACAAACGATGTGCAATCACGAAGACCGTGCGCCCCTCCATCAGGTGGTCCATGCCCTGCTCGATCAGCAGCTCCGTTCTTGTGTCGACGGAGCTGGTCGCCTCGTCGAGAATCAGAACCGCCGGATTGGCGACCGCAGCACGCGCGATGGCAATCAGCTGGCGCTGGCCCTGCGACAGATTTGCGCCATCGGCCGTGAGCATCGTGTCATAGCCCTGCGGAAGATGGCTGATAAAGAAGTGCGCATTTGCAAGTTTTGCCGCATCGACAACCTCGTCATCCGTTGCATTCAGCCGGCCATACCGAATGTTCTCACGCACTGTACCGGAAAACAGGTGCGTATCCTGCAGAACCATCGAGAGCGTACCGCGCAGATCGGACTTTACGATCTCACCGAGTGGGATACCGTCGAAAAGAATTTCGCCGTTGTCAACATCATAGAATCGGTTGATCAGATTCGTAATCGTTGTCTTGCCCGCACCGGTCGAACCGACGAATGCGATTTTCTGTCCCGGTCTGGCTGTGCAGCAGATTCCTTTGAGGACCGGCTTTTCGGGAATATAGCTGAAGTTGACGTCCTTCAGTTCGATCTCACCGACAACCGGCTTCTTCGTGCCATCTGCCAGCACCCACTGCCGCTGCGTACCATGCTCATCGATGCATCGAACCGCACCTTCATCCGACTCCGCTTCTTCATCAAGGAAGAAGAAAATGCGCTCTGCGCCGGCCAGCGCCGCCTGAATCGTGTTAATCTGCTGCGAGAACTGGCTCAGCGGCTGGAACAGATTGCGCGAGAACAGGATAAACGAGGTCAGTGTGCCAATATCCAGATAGCCGCGGATCGCAAGGATCGCACCGATCGTTCCGGTCAGCGCATACTGCAGGTTGCTGAGGTTGCCGACGCACGGGAACAGAATATTGGCAAAGATATTGGCCTGCGTAGCCACGCGGCAAAGCTCATTGTTAAGTTCGTCAAACTCTTCGTTGATCTTTTCCTCGCGGCAGAATGCCTTCACAACCTTCTCACCGTCAACAATTTCCTCGATAAATCCGTTGACCTTGCCAACCTGAGCCTGCTGCGTTCTGAAATACTTTGCGCTGCCGCCGCCGATCTTCTTGGAGGCCACCAGCATAATGCCAACGATGACCACCTGAAACAGCGTCATCAGCGGACTGAGAATCAGCATGCAGACCACGGCGCCGATGACTGTCAGGGCGGAACTGAACAGTTCCGGAATACTCTGGCTGATCATCAGATTGATTGAGTCCGTGTCATTGGTAAAGCGGCTCATGATCTCGCCGTGTGAATGAGTATCAAAATAGCGTACCGGCAAACGGAGCATTTTGGAAAACAGATCGGTGCGCAGTTTCTCCACCGTTCCGGTGGATGCAGTCAAAATCACGCGGTTGTAGATCCAGCCGGAGAGCGCGCCGACGCCGTAGATCACTGCCATGACAGCAACAGCCTTTGCAACGCCGGACATATCCGGATTGTCCTGACCGATCAGCGGCATAACAAGGTCGTTAAGCAGCGGTTTGAAAATGTAATTTCCCGCCAGCGTTGCAAGTACACTGAATGCTACCGTGATGAAAACAATCACCAGTGTGAGCTTATAGCTGCCGAGGTAACCGGCCATCCGCTTGGCGGCAGTGGTCATGCTCTGCGGCTTGCTTGTGAGACGATGATAGCCGATTGCCATCACTCCGCCCCCTTTCTCTGCGACTGATAGACCTCTGCATAGATGCGGCTGGTCTCAAGCAGTTCGTCATGCGTACCGACCGCGCTGATGCGGCCTTCATCGAGAACAACGATCTTATCCGCGTCCTTGACCGAGGCGACGCGCTGCGCGATGATGATTGTCGTGATCTCACCGAGTTCCTCGCGCAGTGCCTGGCGGATCTTGCTGTCCGTCATAGTATCAACCGCCGAAGTCGAGTCGTCAAGAATAATAATCTTTGGCTTGCGAACCAGCGCTCTTGCAATGCAAAGGCGCTGCTTCTGCCCGCCGGAGAGATTCACGCCGCCGCGTCCGAGCAGCGTATCATAGCCATCCGGCATTGCGGCGATAAACTCATCCGCACAGGCCGCTTTGCACGCTGCAGCCAATTCCTCTTCGGTGGCCGATTCATTGCCCCAGCGCAGATTTTCTGCGACCGTACCGGTAAACAGCGTGTTCTTCTGCAGTACCATCGCAACACCGCGGCGCAGGTCTTCAAGCGCATAGTCGCGGATCGGCTTGTCCGAAACATAAAGCTCGCCATCCCAAATATCATACAGGCGGGCAATGAGCTGCACGAGGCTGCTCTTACCCTCGCCCGTGCCGCCGACAATACCGACAGTCTCGCCGGATCGGATGTCCAGCGTGATGCTCTTAAGGATCGGATCGTTCCCCTTCGTGTAACCGAAAGACACGTTTTCGAATCGAACCGCACCGTTTTCCACCTTGCAGCCGGCCGTACCATCTACGATATCAACCGGCTCATCGAGCACCTCAAACACGCGCGCGAGCGACGCACGCGCCGTAACAAGGTTGACGATGATGGTACCGACCTGCATGATACCAAGGTAACCAAAGAACACATAGCTGCAGAAACTGAACAGCTCGCCCGGCTCCATAGCGCCGCCGATGACATACTTACTGCCAAGCCAGTAGACGCACAGCACACAGATATAGTTTCCGATTTTGAATACCGGGTTCTGCAGTGCCGTCAGCTTCTCTGCAAACACCTGTGCCAGCCGGACACGGACACACGAATCGGTAAAGCGCTCTTTTTCATGCACTTCCCGAACAAAAGCTTTGATCACGCGAATACCGGTCAGATTTTCCTGCAGCATTCCATTCATCTCATCCGTGCGCTCCAGACGCGCTACAAAACGCGGGTACGCCTTGACCGAAAGCAGGATCAGAATACTCGAAACAATCGGGATCGAGACAATAAAGATCAGCGACAGCTGCCAGTTGGTCACCATGGTCACGACGATCGCCGTCACGATCAGCGCGGGAGCACGCACACACGTACGCAGCACCATCATAAAGGCATTCTGCAAATTCGTCACATCCGTTGTCAAACGGATGATCAGCGAACCGGTGCTGAATCGATCCAGGCTGGAAAATGTAAACTGCTGCACCTTTTTAAACAGACTGCTTCGGATATTCTTTCCAAAACCCATGCCAGAAATGGCGACAAACCGGCCGCCGAGGATACTGAATGTCAGCGAGATCAGCGTCATCGCGACCATCGCGGCGCCCATTTTGACGACATAGCCGACATCACCTGCCAAAAAGCCGCCGCCGATGATCTTCGCCATCAGCATCGGCAGGCACAGTTCAATTACCGCTTCCACGCAAATGAAGAGCGGTACGAGCAGCGTCTGTTTTTTATATTCGCCGACAAAAGACCAGATCTTTTTCAGCATTTGCATCCACCTCTCAATTCCTCGCCAAAATAATTAGCACCTTTATGGTAGCAAAGCAGCGTTTCCATGTCAATGCACTATTTCTCCGCCATGCAGGTATTTTCCTGCGCTTGTTATTCCATTTTTTAAGTGCTATAATCGAGTCATCTGAATCCGGAGGTGCCGTGTGGACAGTTTCGTTTTTGCACTCAATGTAACCATGCCGGTCTTTCTGATCATGGTCATCGGCTACTTCCTGCGGCGGATTCACATCCTCACAGAAGAGTTCTGCTCCGCTGCGGACAAGTATGTTTTTAAGGCAGCTCTGCCGCTGCTTTTGTTCCTTGACATTGCACAGAGCGATTTCAGACAGGACTTCAATCTAACATTTGTGCTGTTTTGTATTATCGGAACAATTGTCATGTTCCTCGGCGTGTGGCTGATCGCCCGGATCGTTATCCGAGATAAGTCCATCGTCGGCGCCTTTTCGCAGGCTGCCGTTCGAAGCAGCGCTGCTATTTTGGGCGTTGCCTTTGTCGAAAATATCTATGGCAATCCGGGGATGACGCCTATGATGATTGTTGCCGCAGTGCCATTCTTCAACATTCTCTCCGTAATTATTCTGAGCTTTTCTGCGCCGCAGCCGGAGGGCGTCAGTCCGGTCAAGGTTGCGTGCATCAATGTTGCAAAGAACCCAATCATTATCGGCATCCTACTGGGGCTTCCTTTTGCCCTGTTTGAGATCCCGATTCCGAAAATCCCGCTCAAGGTGATCTCCAGCATTGGCGCAACCGCTACACCCATTGCATTGCTGTCCATCGGCGCAGCATTCGAAGGCCGCAAAGCGCTCACGCGAATCAAGTTCACCGTCAGCGCAACTGTAATCAAGCTATTTCTTCTTCCGGCAATTTATCTGCCGATTGCAGTGCTGCTCGGCATGCGCGGCAGTGAATTGATCGCAATTCTGATTATGACCGGTTCGCCCACAACCGCCACCTGCTACATCATGGCCAAAAACATGAACAACGATGGTACGCTGACCGCGTCTATCGTTGTTGCAGCTACACTGTGCTCTTCGGTATCGCTCACTTTCTGGATTTTCCTGCTTCGTTCCCTCGCCCTGATTTAGTCCTTTGTAAGGAGATTTTCATATAGAGAGAGGAGAATATCCATGTTTTGTCCCAACTGCGGAAAGCCCGCCTCAGAAGGTGCCGCTTTCTGCGCCAACTGCGGCACGCCCCTTTCGGCCAGCATCCAGCCCACAGTTGACCACGATTTTGAGGAAGCGATCGTTGCGGCATCGGCCGCCGCTGACGAGGTCCTGACGGGGTCTGCTGCCGTGAACGACGCACCGGAAGCCGCTGCACCGTTGGATGAATCCGCCCCCATCGAAGCGAATGCTCCAATAGAAGAACCCACCCCGGCCTATGTACCGCCTATGCCGCCGCTGTTCACTTCGACGCAGCCGGCCGATGCCGTACCCGTCGCCGCCCCTGTTGTCGGCACACGGCCCAAGAGCTCCGTTGCCGCCAAAATTTTCTCTGTTCTGCTCTGTTTCTTTCTGGTTCTTGATCTGTTCAGCATGCTGGTCTGTTTGAGCCTGCGCGAAAGCATCTCCACAAGAACGATTAAGCAGACCCTCGAGAAAGTCGATATTCTCGATTTCCCGTACGACGGAGAAAACACAGTGCTCGATCTGATTGCCGAGCAGTACGAAGAAATGGGAGAAGACATCTCCGCTGATGATATCCGCGAAGCACTTGACAGCAGCAAGGCATATGACGAGCTCAAGGAGATCGCCGTCGATATGGCTGGCTATGCACTTGGTGACGCGAACAGTGATCTGCCCGATGCAGACAGTCTGCGCGAGCTGGTGGAAGACCTGTGCGACGATCTCGACTATGAGATTACCGCGTCTGAGCTCGACGAAATTGATATGATGCTCGAAGACTTTGAAGACTCCATTGAAGAGTTCAAAGATGCTACTTCGGAAAATATCCCTGAGCTGGATCTGATCCAGGCCGTAGTCTCCACAGTCGTTGTCGGTATTTTCGGCGCGATTGCCGTGTTGATCCTCCTGCTCATTCTGGCGATGAACCGCCGCAGATATGCGACGCTTTGCTATGCCGGTGTCAGCACAGTGCTCTCAGGCGGTCTTTGCTTCGCCGTTGGCATGCTGTTTGATCTGTTAATTCAGGCCATGGGCAGCACCGATGCCTCTGCTGAGTATATGATCAACGCCGTCAGCGGAATGCTCACCGGTTCGTTTACCCTCGTCGGTCTGGCCGGTGTCGGCGTCGGCGTTGTTTTGATCGTCGCCTACGCAATCTGCTGCCACTTCTCCAAGAAAAAATACAGCGTCTGACAGAACGATCCCGGCGAGGTAATCTCGCCGGGATCGTTTTTATTTTGCGTAAATCTTTTTGAGTCTGGCAAAGCGGGGCAGGCCGTTTTCCTTCTTCATATGCGTCTCACCACTGATCAGCGGCAGGCAGTACTGGAAGAAAATTTCGTTCATGCCGGTTCCGTTTTCGTTGATCCAGTCACGCGGAATCTTCTTCTCCAGATTCGCAACCCGATCCAGATCAAACAGCGTTGCTTTGATCTTATACTGCTCTCTGCTCAGGCGGCGAAATCCGACCATTTTTCCGGTTTCACCGCTGACAGCAGCGGCCACTGCGGTCGCACCGAGCACGAAGGCCTCTTCGATATCGCGGCCGGAGGCGACGTGCGCCGCGCAGCGCTGCAGCAGGCTCAGCTCAATGCCGCGGACTTTCGCACCGGTACGCTCTTTGACGACATTCGCCAGAATCGCTGCCAGACCACCAAGCTGAGCATGTCCAAAGCCATCCGTTGCGGCCGTTTTAGCTTCCGAGACGAAGCTGCCGTCTGCATAGTGAACGCCCTCGGAAACTGCCACGATGCAGTAACCGGTCTCATCATAGACCTTCTTGACATCCGCAATAAACTGATCCATATCAAAGTCAATTTCCGGCAGATAGATAAGATCCGGACCGCAGCCGTGCAGACTTGCCAGAGCCGACGCCGCAGTCAGCCAGCCGGCATGGCGCCCCATGCACTCGATAATCGTGATCGTGCCGGTATCGTAGACGCGGGCATCCTGATAAACCTCTGCAAATGTAGTTGCAATATACTTGGCGGCAGAGCCGAAGCCCGGGCAGTGATCCAGGCCAACAAGGTCATTATCAATCGTCTTCGGCACGCCGATCACGCAGCATTCATAGCCGACCTTCTGCATATAGCGGTTGACCTTGTTACAGGTATCCATCGAGTCATTGCCGCCAATATAGAAGAAAAAGCGCACGTCATACTTCTGGAAAATTTCCAGAATCCGCTTGAAATCGGTATCGTCCTTCTCTGGATCGGCCAGCTTATAACGAACCGAGCCAAGTGCGGAAGACGGCGTATACGGCAGAAGCGCCAGCTCCGCCGGGTCTTCCAACCCCATATCGAACAGCTTATCGTCGAGCACGCCGCGGATACCGTGCTCTGCGCCGTAGACCTTCGTGACTGCATCGTCGTCAAGCGCAGTGCGGATGACACCATACGCACTTGCATTGATCACAGAGGTCGGACCGCCGGACTGGCCGACGATGCACGCGCCTTTGAGTTTCGCCATTGTAATCTCCTCCAAACAGCAGAATTTTATTTGTATTCATTATAACGCATCGAGATGAAAATGTAAATTGACCGGGTTGCTTTTCCGCAGAAAAGTTGGTAAGATAACATCAACAAAGGAGTTGATTATTATGCCACTCGTGACATCGACCGAAATGTTCAAAAAGGCCTATGAAGGCGGCTACGCTGTCGGTGCCTTTAACGTCAACAATATGGAGATCATTCAGGGCATTACCGAGGCCGCCGCGCAGACGCGCTCCCCCCTGATCCTGCAGGTTTCTGCCGGCGCACGCAAGTATGCCAAACACGTCTATCTGATGAAGCTCATCGAGGCCGCGCTGGAAGATACCGACCTGCCGATCTGCGTCCATCTTGACCACGGCGAAAACTTCGACATCTGCAAGAGCTGTATCGACGGCGGCTTCACCTCCGTTATGATCGACGGCAGCAAGCATTCGTTCGAAGAGAACATTGCCATCACCCGTCAGGTTGTCGAGTATGCCCACGAGCACGGTGTCGTTGTTGAAGGTGAGCTTGGCAGACTTGCCGGCATCGAAGATGACGTCAATGTCTCCGCCGAGGATTCGTCTTACACCCGCCCCGAGGAAGTGCAGGAGTTTGTTGAGCGCACCGGCGTCGACAGTCTTGCCATTGCCATTGGCACCAGCCACGGCGCATTCAAATACAAGCCCGGCCAGAATCCGCAGCTTCGCTTTGACATCCTTGAAGATGTCCAGAAGCTCCTGCCCGGCTTCCCGATCGTCCTGCATGGCGCTTCGAGCGTCGTTCAGCAGCATGTCGACCTCATCAATGCCAACGGCGGCCAGCTCAAAGCGGCCATTGGCATCCCGGAATATATGCTCCGCCAGGCCGCAACGATGGCTGTCTGCAAGATCAATATTGACACGGATCTGCGTCTTGCCATGACCGCCGGTGTACGGGAATACCTGATGACGCATCCGGACGATTTTGACCCGCGCAAGTTCCTCATCCCCGGCCGTGACAATATCCGTGAGATGGTTCGCCATAAAATCATCCATGTTCTCGGCTCGGACAATAAGATCTGATTTTAAAAAGCGCGCGCTGCATATTTGCAGCGCGCTTTGCTTTGTAGTTACTGATCTTCTCCATGCTCAGAAAAAACCAACGGAAAATCATAGATATTATGACCGGTTTCCAGCAAACCGCCCTCCACCGTCAGCACAAGTTCTTCGGCACAATAGGCCGCAAGAAATGTGTTGACCAGACTTGCGAGCATAATTGATTCCCCCGCCGTTCCCAACTGCACGATACCATCCGCAAACGGCCGGGAAAGATCCAGTGTCAGCGTCCTCCCGTCGTCCGACTGTGCAAATGATAAGCACTTTGTCTGCTCCGGAACACTCTTCGCTTCAATCAAGGCCGCGATCAATGCATCAGGACTCAGCGAATCAAGCGCGGTTTGCGTTGTCACAAGACCGTCGGCATTGTCATTTCCTGAATAGACCGAGACAGTCACGGATTCATCCGGCCATTCCATCTCATCGTCCGGTTGTTCTTCTGCCGCATGACCGGAATCGGTCTGTGACGGTTCCGGCTCTGTCTTATCCGGCTGCACCGTCACTGGACCACCAAGGTTTCCCGCATCATGCGAAGACTCCGTATCCACCTGTCCGCAGGCGGTCAGCACAAGCAGCACCCCCGCCATAAGCAATGCAAGCATTTGTTTCATACAGCGGTCCCTCCTCATCATATTCTAAATTATTAGACGGTTTTTTATGCAGGAGGTTCCGGTCGGCCGCCGTGCTGCCATCATTTTTGCTGCTTAGCCCACCCTGATCGGGCCGTTTTCTGCGATGTACTCATACTTCCCTTCCGCATTTATGCGCACACGGAGATCGCACGGCACACTTTGCGACGGATCCGGATGATTCTCCCAAAGGCGATAGAGCTGCGGCAGGAACTTCGGCCACATAGACGCTTCATACTCCGAATGGTACGCGCTCTGTTCCGGAGTTGCCGCAGCCGCAGGATTTGCAAAAACAAACGACGGCGGCGCAGAGACCCGCGTGTTGACCACGCTGCAGACAACATGGTTCGTACCGCCGTCCGCCATCTCCCACATATGAATGGTCGCATCAACGAACTCACCAAGGTCATTGCGTACACACTCCATGATCACATGCTCCATGCAGTTCTCCAATGGAAATTCGTCGAGATCCATGCGGTTGATCTGCACGCCGTCGCCGCCGAAGACCGGTCCGTTTGGCACCATGACCTCGGAGATCATGTGGGCCGACTTTGTGAAACCGTATTCCACCGGTGCCTTGACCCAGTTAAATCGCTTGTGTGATCCGGGCGCCCAGAGGTAATATCCCTTCTCCATATTTGCCCAGAACCAGTCGAGCATTTCCGGCTCAACACCCGGCAGGAAATGCTGCGCGCACGTTGCAACCAGATATCCTTTTTCCGCATACTCCGGCCGCAAGACCGGTGCAGGATATTCCGGAACCGGCCGTCCGAGCGGCTCAAACGGCACCGTCGGAACATGCGTATTCTCGGAAAACGGCAGAAAAGTCTGTCCGGCATTGGGTGTATAGACAAATTCAGACATAAGATCCCTCCGTACTTTTTTCTATTTATATTTTACCACACAATGGTACCACATGCAATTCACTCTGCAGCAGTTTTGCGATGTTGAAATCCATGATATCACAAAGGGACTGCCGCTGTTGCGGCAGTCCCTTCTTTTGTTTATTCCATTTCAACGCCCAGTTCGCGTGATATATACTCCGCAATCTGTTCCGGTTCGATATGAAGAACCAGCGCGAACTCATCATGGATCTGACGCTGGGCATCTTTCAGATACTGCATATCTCTCGACCCAAGCTGTTTCCCGGACTGTCGGAGCAGCTGCTGGCGGCAATACAAGCTGCGGATAACTGAGATCACGCGTCTGCGGTCGCCGGAGCTCATCGCCTCGTCAAAGAACTCCTTCCGCTGGCGCATATCGTCGATCCAAGCCTCCTGCTGTGTCGGCATCTGGGCAATCAGCTCATGGACCTGCTGCTCCGTAAGCACCTGACGCATCCCAAGCCTGTCCTCGTTGCCTACCGGCGCATACAATGTCAAGTCGCCTTTGAATATCGGACGCAGCACATAGTACTGCTTCGTCTCTCCTCGCGTACAGCGCTGTTCCACATCCACAATCCGGCAAACACCATTCTTCCCATAGAGCACTGTATCATTTACGGCGTACATTGATTGTCCCCTCCATCTATCGTCTCCATACTCATTCGGCCGCCATCCGAGAAGCCGCTGCAGCATGCTGCAACTCTGTTTCCTGAGATAATTATACCAGAACAGATTGGGAAATGTCAGTGTTTTTTTGCCTTCAAGCGGGAAATTTTAAAGATAAAAACCGGCGTCCTTTCAGACGCCGGTTTTGCAGAGTCCTGTCACTGCAGGGCCTTACGGTTTTTCCACTTTCCGCTGAAGAAGTAGAGCGCAGGAATGATGACGGAGATGTAACCGGAGAGCGCATTGCCCCACCAGAAACCTTTCAGACCCCAGCCTGCAACGATACCGAGCAGCAGGCTGAAGCCGATGCGGGCGGCAACGCCGTCGATCAGGGCAACGCCGAGGTTCAGAGAAGTGAAGCCAACGCCGTTGATCAGGCCCAGCGTCGGTGCCATAAGCGCAAACGCCAGATAGAGCCAGACCGCAATACGCATATAGTCAACAGCGAGCGCAAGGACATCCGGATCCGTGCTGAACAGGCCAAAAATCTTATCCGGGATGGTCAGCGACGCCGTAGCAACCACCACAAATGTAACCAAGCAAATGCCCCAGCCGATAAAGACCGTCTTTTTCACGCGGTCGTGCTTACCGGCCGCCATATTCTGGCCAACGACCGATGCGGTTGCAGCCTGAATGGCACCCGTGACAACATTCATAACGGAGCTCAGCTTATTGCCGACACCGCCAACCGCAGAAGCCACAATGCCGTAATCGTTAACATATGCATTGACCACCATCATCGAAATATTGATCGCCATCTGCATGGTGACCAGCGGGACCGAAAGCTTGGTCGTCGCCTTCAGGCGGCTGCCGACAATGCGGAAGCTCTTGAGCTTAAAGTCAAAGCCGAATTCTTCACGGCGGCGGTAGAGATATGTAATCGCAAACACGAAGCTGAACATCTGGCTGCCAACCGTCGCCAGTGCGGCGCCCGCGGCACCCCAGTGGAACACCGCAACAAACAGCAGGTCAAGCACAACATTCATGGAGCACGCCGTGGCCATGATCATAAACGGGCGCTTGGAATCGCCCATGCCGCGCAGCGTATCGCTGAATGTGCCGAAAATAAACGAGAACGGAATGCCGCAGCAGCAAATGATCAGATAAATCACAGCATCGCTCAACGCCTCATCCGGCGTGTTGAGCAGCTTCAGAAGCGGCGTGGAAAATCCGATGCCGATTGAGCTGACAACCAGCGACATAATAAAGCAGAAGGTAACAAGCGTACCAATCGTTTCCTGAATATCTTTCTTTTTCGCACCGCCGCCGATCAGCTGTGCAATATAAATCTGACCGCCGTTGCCATAACCGACACCGACTGCATACAGCAGCATCGTAAGCTGGCCTGCAATTGAGATTGCAGACAGGCCAATGCTGCCGACGAACTGTCCAACAATGGCCAGGTCGACCAGCGTGTAGAGCATGTTCATCAGGTTCGTCGCCATAAACGGCAGGGAGAACTTAATCATGATCTTCGTCAGATTTCCCTGGGTCAGGTCGCGAACCATCGTTTTGTTTTCTGCCATATAAGCCACCTCTCTTCGCACGCTGCGCGGGAGCAAACAATTAGCGTGCTATTATTTGAATATTCCGCTTATAAATATACCATTTCATTGCAAGAATGTAAACACATTTTTTATACGACGGCCGCCTGTGCTTGCATCCGGCAGTAAAAGCCGATATAATAGAGGAAATCATCCGCTCGGGCGATCCGGGCCGGAAAGGACTTGCCATGAAATTTCTTTCGTTGTTTTTCTGTTTCGAGAAGCTTGACGGCCGCAATCGGCTGAGGATGAAGCCGTGGCTGACCGTGCTTGCACTCTTTGGTGTCTCAGGCTTTATCACCTTATTTTCCGTCTGGATTCAGCCCGGCTCTTTTGTGGAGTCGATGCGGACTTTTTATCACCAGCCGCTGCTCATTCCGCTCAACTGGTTCCCCGCTCTCGTATTGACTGCCATTGCGTATTTCCTGACAAAAAACCTGTTCTGGGGCGCGGCGATCTCCGGCGGTATATTGTCGCTGCTGTCGTACATTAACCTGCTCAAGATTGAAGGCCGCGAAGATCCGCTGATTCCGTCGGACATTACCCTCATCCGTGAAGCGATCAATGCTGTCGGTGAGTACCAGCTCTATATGCACTATGGCAAGCTCCTTGCCATCGCCGCTCTTGTTGCCGTTGCCGTTGTACTCGGCTGCTATATCAAGAGTTCGTGCCTCCGCCGTCCGTGGCGGCTTCTGTGCGCTGCGGCCACGCTGGTCGTCTTCCTTTTGTCGGTTCAATTTGTATACCGCGACAAGGATCTCTACAACAGTTTTTCCGTCCCCTACGCCTATAACATTCCATCCGTATTC
The DNA here is from genome assembly GCA_964620855.1 of uncultured Oscillospiraceae bacterium. Lineage (GTDB taxonomy): Bacteria > Bacillota > Clostridia > Oscillospirales > Oscillospiraceae > CAKTOF01. Next base: position 288 of record CAZUKJ010000026.1, on the reverse strand, counting down.
AACACGCTCGGATTCAACTACTGCTTCCTTTACAACTACGACCTCTACCCGGTCGACAAACCGGAGGGCTACTCCAAAGGAGAAGTCGAAGAGTGGATCGAGTCCGACACAGACGCCTATGAAATCCCCGAGGTGCAGCCGAATGTGATCATGGTCATGTGTGAGGCCTTCACCGACCTTTCGGCCGAAGCCATGTTTGACTATACCGAAGAAGACAACCCGCTGCGCGACTATTACACTGTTGCCAACAGTGACCGTGCTGTCTCCGGCCATATCGTCGTCTCCAAC